>NZ_DF968363.1:0-27865 GCF_001270025.1 Streptomyces azureus
GAAGCTGCACGCCGACGGCCGGATCCGGGCCATCGGTGTCTCCAACTTCCTTCCCGAGCACCTGGAGCGGCTGATCGGCGAGACGTCGGTCGTCCCGGCCGTGAACCAGATCGAACTGCACCCGCACCTCCAGCAGAACGCCGCCCGTGAGTACCACGCGGAGCAGGGCATCGCCACGGAGGCCTGGTCGCCGCTCGGCCAGGGCAAGGGCCTGCTGGAGGTCCCGGCGATCGTGGCCATCGCCCGGAAGCACAATCGCACCCCTGCCCAGGTCGTCCTGCGCTGGCACATCCAGCTGGGCAACGTGGTCATCCCGAAGTCCGTGACGCCTGCACGGATCAAGGAGAACATCGAGGTCTTCGACTTCAGCCTGGACACGGAGGACCTGGCGGCCATCAGCGCCCTCAACGAGGACCGCCGCCTGGGCCCGGACCCGGCGACGCTCGACGGCGCCTGAGGGATCCGGCCCTCGGCCGTGCGACTGACGCGCCCTGGTGCCGGCCCCGTAGGGGGTTTCGGAACCAGGGCGCGCTTCTGCCTTCTCAGACCGGCTGCCCCACGGGTCGTACGACCATGGTGTTGATATCGACGCCACTCGGCTGGTGGGTCGCCCAGACGACTGAGTCGGCGATCTGGTCGGGCGTGAGGAGGTGGCCGGGCGGGAGGCTGCCGTAGGAGTCCCAGAAGGGGGTTTCCACCCGGCCTGGGGCGACCAGGGTCACGCCCACCCCCCACTCCGTGACCTGCCGCCGCGTGTTCTCCGCGAGCCCCGTCACCGCCCACTTGGTCGCCCCGTACAGGTTCCCCGGCCCGTGCACGAACCCGGCGACGCTCCCGACGAGCACGATCCGCCCCCGCGTCTCCTTCAACGCGTCGATGGACGCCCGAATCAGCAGAGCCGGCCCCAGGACGTTCGTCAGCACCATGTCGGTCCAGCCGGCCGGATCCCCCTCGGCGACCGTGTCGTGCGTGGCGAAACCGGCGTTGGCCACGACCGTGTCCAGCCGCCCGAACGCCTTGACGGTGGCGTCGACCGCCGCCCGGACGTCGTCGTACACGGCGCTGTCACCGACGAGTGTCAACAGCCCGTCGGGCTCCCCGAGTTCCTCGGCGAACCCGCGCAGCCGTTCCTTCCCGCGCCCGGTGACGGCGACCCGCTGCCCCGTGTCCAGCAACCGCCGCGCCACGGCGGCGCCGATCCCACTGCCACCGCCGGTGATGAGCGCAACCCGAGAGTCGGACATGGATTCCCCCTGAGATTCTTGCCCGGCCTGAGATCCGGCCGGGTGGTCGATGCCGGGGAGTCCATCACTTGGAGCACTCTCGAAGTCAAGGCCTGGTGCCCCGGCAGGCAACGTTTGCCCGTCAAGGAGCGGCGTCCGGTGCGTGCTCTGGGGGCACCCCCTGCTCGAAGAGCTTGGGGGAGTGCCGACCGGAAGCCCTCGTACTGGATGCACTCGGGCTTTCGTCCGGTGCGGCGAGAGGGCGTACCGGGCGTCGCGACGGGGCGAACGCTGCCTGCCGGGGCACTAGCCGGCCCGCACCGCCGTGTGCACCGTGTGGGCCTCCAGGACGAACACGTCCGGCCGACGGTGCAGGCTCGCCTCGTCGTCGGGGTCGAGGAGCCGGTCGAGGGTCGCGAGGTCCTCCGCGTCGAGGCTCTCCGGGAGCCTCTCGCACAGGTGCGACAGGGCCGCCACGACGTAGGCACGGGCCCGGTCCGAGGCGGGTGCGGGCAGGTCGAGCAGGAAGGTGTGCGTCCGGGTGTGCTTCAGGCCCGCGGCGGCCAGCAGGGCCGGCCAGTCCTCCGTCTGCGCGACATGGCCCGGGAGTTCCGTGCGCATCCGCGTGAACCACTCCGCCTCCACCGCGTCGATCCGCGCCTGGAGTCCGGGCCGGCCGATGCCGATGTCGCGCGGCAGGTACCGCGGGGGCAGACCGCCCTCCATGAGGGCGAGAGTGCCGCCGGGCGCCAGCCGCGCCGCGAAGGCGGTGAGCGCGGCCTGCTGGTCGCCGAGGTGGTGCAGGCTGCGGCTCGCCCAGAGCAGGTCGGCCGGGTAGTCCAACTGGTCGAGCACGTCCGGGAGTTCGCCGGCGATCGTACCGAAGCGGTCGGCGACCCCCAGCCGCTGGGCCCGGGCCCGCGCCCGCTCCAGGAGTGGCTCGGAGCCGTCCACCGCGACGATCCGCGCGCCCGGGAACGTCTCGGCGAACAGACACGACACGACGCCCGGCCCGCTGCCCGCGTCGACGATCAGGCCCGGCTCGGTCACCTCCTGTGCCAGCCAGACCATGGCCCGCTCGTACAGGGACGCGAACAGCTCCGCCTGGGACTCCAGTCTCGGGCCCATCTCGGCCCAGTCGATGTCCGTGTGGCCGTGGTGGTGGCCGTGGCCGTGCTCATGGTTGTGCTCGTGGTCGTGGTCGTGCGCCATGGTGGTCAGCCTCTCCCTCGGATGCCGCCAGCCTGCGCCGACGCACCGGGAGAAGGCCACTGCTCTTGCCGCTCCCGCAAAAAAGATCCGCCGGGGCCGGAGCCCCGGCGGATCCGTGGGGACGGTGTGTCAGCCGGTCAGGACAGCGGCGGGTACGCGTTCTGCATCAACTGCCGGAACTGGGCGGAGAACCAGTCCCCGGACACCGGCGCGTCCGGCAGGGCACCCGACATGTTGTAGCCGTTGCGGGCGTTGCCCTCGTACGTCGGGTCGCACATCCGGTCGAAGCCCTTGCCGTCGGGATTCGGGATCTCCTTGCTCGCTCCGTCGGACTCGCCCGGCGGCTTCATCCACACGTACGCGTCGATCCCGGCGGCCGGGCTGGCCTGCGGGCGCTCGCCGAGGCCGGCTCCGGACTGGTTGCACCAGTTGCCGAGGTGGATGCGGCGGTCGTAGCGGCCGCCGTCGACATAAGTGTCGACGGAGGTCCGCGCGCCCGGTCCGGTGGGCCGGGCGGTGCCGCCCCAGCCGTTGCGGGAGGTGTCGATCAGCATGCCGATGCCGGAGGGGAAGCCGACCGAGACGAGCTGGTTGCGGAAGGCCTGGGCGAAGGACAGCTCGTCGGTGTAGCGGTTCCAGTCGACCCACTTCGACTCGCGGACGGACTTGCCGGCCACGTTGTCGTTGATGGAGAAGTTGTTCTCCTTCAGGGCGCTGTAGTTCGCCGTGTTGGTGATGAAGCCGTGGACGTCGTTGACGGTGGCGCCCTCGGCGGTCGCCGCCTCCTTGAACAGGGTCGCGGAGGCACCGAAGTTGTCGTCCCAGCCGATCCAGCCGTGGTGGCCGGCGTCGACGTAGTTGTAGACGTTCGGCACGTCGCCGAGCTTGTTCAGCGCGTACCCGACGCCCTTGACGTAGTTGCCGTTGGCCTTCATCACGTCGCACTGCGGGGTGGCCGTCGGGCGGCTGCCGGTGTTGGTGACGAGGTTCGGCAGCGAGTCGATCTCGACGGTGGTGACGATCCGCAGTGAGGAGTACTTCGAGTCGGCGAGGATCGCCTTGATCGGGTCGATGTACTCCGTCTTGTAGCGGCCGATCTCGTCGGCCTTCAGCTCACCGTTGGAGGCGAGGGCGGCGCAGTCACGGCCGGGCAGGTTGTAGATGACGAGCTGGACGACGAGTTCGCCGGAGCCCTTCTGACGCAGTGCCTCGTCGAGGTGGGCGCGCAGGCCCATCTTGCCGCCGGCGCCGTTGATCGCGGCGATCCGGTCCAGCCAGACACCGGTCGGCTGGTTGGCGATCCGGCTGCCGCCCGGCTCGGCGGCGGCCTTCGCGGACCATTCGGGGTTCACGTACACCTTGGCGCCGTCATAGGGGTTGTTCACCCGGTTGGCGGGGCCGCCCGGGCCCGGCGGATCCGTGGGGCCGCCGGGGCCGCCGCTGTCGACGTTGCAGGTCACGCCGTCGAGGGTGAAGGTGGCCGGGATCGCGTTGCTGCCGCTGTAGCTGCCCTGGAAGCCGAAGCTGACCGAACCGCCGGTCGCCAGCTGGGCGTTGTAGCTCTCGTTGGCCACGGTGACGTCGGCACCGCTCTGGCTGATCTTGGCGTTCCAGCCGCTGGTGACCTTCTGGTTGCCGGCGTACGACCACTTCAGCGACCACGACGACTTCGCGGCGCTGTTGTTGGTGATGGTCACGGCGGCGGTGAAGCCGGTGCTCCACTGGTTCTGCACCTTGTAGTCGACGGTGCAGGGGACGGCGGCGGTGCCGACGCCGTCCGGGTCGACGGCGAACGCCGTGCCGGTCGCTCCGGCGACCAGGGCCATGGCGGCCAGTAACGCTGTTCTCGTACGGCTCATGAGTGCGGATTTCCCTTTCGGTGGTGGGGGTGTCAGCCGTTCAGGGGGGCGCGCTCCGACAAGGACATGAGGGACCCGGCACCGGCACTCGCGCAGCCGGGGACGACCGCGAAGGCGGCGGCTAAAAGTACTGAACGCGAGGGGTGTCGCATGAGCGACTCCGTGCAGGTCGGGCCCGTCGTGACGGACGCGTCGACTGATGGAACCGCTCCCACTGGTGTCAAGGAAGGTAGCGCCAAGTGTCGGCAAAGAACAGGGGAGTCACTGACTTTCGCTCAACTCTCGGCATCGAATCTTTTCGACTCTTCAAAGACCTTGACCGATACCACACCCATCCCCACTATGGGAGCGCTCCCACTGGTTCAAGCCTTGACTTCTCCGAGCCGCAAGGAGGAACCAGCACCATGCATCCCCCACCCCGGAGACGGGGAGCCGTGCGGCGTCTGTGGACCGCCGCGCTCGCAGCTCTCGCGCTTCCGTTGACGATGCTCTCCTCAGGGTCGACTTCCGCTCAGGCGGCCGCACTTCAGTGCAGTGTCGATTACAAGACGAACGACTGGGGTTCCGGCTTCACCGCGGATCTGACCCTCACCAACCGCGGCACGGACGCCATCGACGGCTGGACGCTGACCTACGCCTACTCCGGCAACCAGAAGCTGGGGAACGGCTGGAACGGCACGTGGTCGCAGTCCGGCCAGACCATCACCGTCAAGAACGCCCAGCACAACGCGCGGGTCGCCGCGGGCGCCGCCGTCTCCACCGGCGCCCAGTTCAGCTACAGCGGCAGCAACACCGCACCCACGTCCTTCACGGTCAACGGCACCCCCTGCACGGGCGCGCACCAGCCGCCGATCGCCGTCCTGACCAGCCCGGCCGCCGGCGCCGTCTACACCCAGGGCGAGGCGGTCCCGCTGGCGGCCACCGCGGCCGCCGCGGACAACGCCACGATCAGCAAGGTGGAGTTCTACGACGACACCAAGCTGCTGGGCACGGACACGAGCGCGCCCTACGCGCTGTCCGTCTCGGATCTGGCCGTGGGCAGCCACTCCCTGGTGGCGAAGGCCTACGACAGCATGGGCGCCTCCGCCGACTCCACCCCGGTCGGCATCACCGTCGCCTCCGGCCCCACCGTCGTCGCCTCGCCGCTCCAACTGGGCGTGCAGTCCGGCAAGTCGGGCACGTACGAGGTGAAGCTGTCCAAGCAGCCGGCGTCCAGCGTCACGGTGACGTCGGCCCGGGCGAGCGGCAACTCGGGCCTGTCGGTCACGGGCGGCGCCTCGCTCACCTTCACCCCGCAGAACTGGAACACCGCGCAGAAGGTGACCGTCACGGCCGCGGGCTCCGGTAGCGGATCTGCCGTGTTCGAGTCGACGGCCGCGGGCCACGCCAAGGCCTCGGTCACCGTCACCCAGCTGGCGGCGACCAAGGCGTACGACGCCCGCTTCCTGGAGCTCTACGGGAAGATCACCAACCCGGCGAACGGCTACTTCTCCCCCGAGGGCATTCCCTACCACTCGGTCGAGACGCTGATCGTCGAGGCGCCGGACCACGGCCACGAGACCACCTCGGAGGCGTACAGCTACCTCCTGTGGCTCCAGGCCATGTACGGCAAGGTGACGGGTGACTGGTCCAAGTTCAACGGCGCCTGGGACATCATGGAGAAGTACATGATCCCCACCAAGGCCGACCAGCCGACCAACTCCTTCTACAACGCCTCCAAGCCGGCGACCTACGCGCCCGAGCTGGACACGCCGAACGAGTACCCGGCCAAGCTCGACACCGGTGTCTCGGTGGGCCGGGACCCGATCGCGGCCGAGCTGAAGAGCGCGTACGGCACGGACGACGTCTACGGCATGCACTGGCTCCAGGACGTCGACAACGTCTACGGCTACGGCAACTCGCCCGGCAAGTGCGAGGCGGGTCCCTCGGACACCGGCCCGTCGTACATCAACACCTTCCAGCGCGGCTCGCAGGAGTCGGTGTGGGAGACGGTGCCGCAGCCGACCTGCGACGCCTTCAAGTACGGCGGCAAGAACGGCTATCTGGACCTGTTCACCGGTGACGCCTCCTACGCCAAGCAGTGGAAGTTCACCAACGCGCCGGACGCCGACGCGCGCGCCGTGCAGGCCGCCTACTGGGCGGACCTGTGGGCGAAGGAGCAGGGCAAGGGCGGGCAGGTCTCCGCGACGGTCGCCAAGGCGGCCAAGATGGGCGACTACCTGCGCTACTCCATGTTCGACAAGTACTTCAAGAAGATCGGCAACTGCGTCGGACCGTCGGCCTGCCCGGCGGGCACCGGCAAGGACGCCTCGATGTACCTGATGTCCTGGTACTACGCCTGGGGCGGCGCCACCGACACCTCGGCCGGCTGGGCCTGGCGCATCGGCTCCAGCCACGCCCACGGCGGGTACCAGAACCCGCTGGCCGCCTACGCGCTGGGCAACTACGCCCCGCTGAAGCCCAAGTCGGCGACGGGCGCGGCCGACTGGGCCAAGTCCATGGACCGGCAGCTGGAGTTCTACCGCTGGCTGCAGTCGAATGAGGGCGCCATCGCGGGCGGCGCGACCAACAGCTGGGCGGGCCGGTACGCGACCCCGCCCGCGGGCAAGTCGACGTTCTACGGCATGTACTACGACGAGAAGCCCGTGTACCACGACCCGCCGTCCAACCAGTGGTTCGGCTTCCAGGCGTGGTCCATGGAGCGGGTCGCCGAGCTGTACCAGCAGACGGGGAACGCGCAGGCCAAGACGGTCCTCGACAAGTGGGTCGACTGGGCGCTGTCCAAGACCACGTTCAACCCGGACGGCACGTTCCGCATCCCGTCGACGCTCCAGTGGTCGGGCCAGCCCGACACCTGGAACGCCTCCAGCCCCGGCTCCAACAGCGGGCTGCACGTCAGCGTCGTCGACTACACCAACGACGTCGGCGTGGCGGCGGCGTACGCCAAGACACTGACGTACTACGCCGACCGCTCCGGTGACACGGAGGCCGCGGCGGCGGCGAAGAAGCTGCTGGACGGTATGTGGGCGAACCACCAGGACGATCTCGGGATCGCCGTCCCGGAGAACCGCGCGGACTACAACCGGTTCGACGACCCGGTGTACATCCCGAGCGGCTGGACGGGCACGATGCCGAACGGTGACGCGATCAACTCGTCGTCGACGTTCGACTCGATCCGGTCCTTCTACAAGGACGATCCTGCCTGGTCGAAGATCGAGAGCTATCTCGCGGGCGGTGCGGTGCCGTCGTTCACGTACCACCGGTTCTGGGCTCAGGCGGACATCGCACTGGCCATGGGCTCGTACGCGGAGCTTCTCGAATAGCCCCCGCCGGGCGCTCCGCAGGTGGGGCGTTGTGATCTGCGGGCCGTATGTGGCTGGTCGCGCAGTTCCCCGCGCCTCCAAGACAAAGGTGCGTCCGAAGCTCCGCGTTCGTGGTCTCGTCACCTGACGACGAGGCCGGCCGGCCGGGCGGTTCCCACCCCGCACTGGGAGCCGCCCGGCCCTCGCACGTTCTCCCTCACCGGAAGGAACCCCGCCGTGCGAAGAACCCGTATCCTCACGGCCGTGCTGGCGCTGGCGGCCGGGCTGCTGTCGGGCGCCCCCACCGCCCTGGCCGCCGATCCCCCGTCGGTGAGGCTGGCGGCCGACACCTACACGTGGAAGAACGCCCGGATCGACGGGGGCGGCTTCGTCCCCGGAATCGTCTTCAACCGCTCCGAGAAGAACCTGGCCTACGCCCGCACCGACATCGGCGGTGCCTACCGCTGGCAGGAGTCCTCGAAGACCTGGACGCCGCTGCTGGACTCGGTCGGCTGGGACGACTGGGGGCACACGGGCGTGGTCAGCATCGCATCCGACTCCGTCGACCCGAACCGGGTGTACGCGGCGGTCGGTACGTACACCAACAGCTGGGATCCGAAGAACGGGGCGGTCATGCGCTCCTCCAACCGGGGCGCGAGCTGGCAGAAGGCGAACCTGCCGTTCAAGCTGGGCGGCAACATGCCGGGGCGAGGCATGGGCGAGCGGCTGGCCGTCGACCCGAACCGGAACAGCGTGCTGTATCTGGGCGCGCCCAGCGGCAAGGGGCTATGGCGGTCGACGGACTCGGGTGTGACCTGGTCGCAGGTGACGAACTTCCCCAACGTCGGCAACTACGCGCAGGACCCGAGCGACACCAGCGGCTACGCGTCAGACAACCAGGGCATCGTCTGGGTCACCTTCGACGAGTCCACGGGTACGTCGGGCAACGCCACGAAGACGATCTACGTGGGGGTCGCCGACAAGGACAACGCGGTGTACCGCTCGACGGACGCGGGCGCGACCTGGCAGCGGCTGGCCGGGCAGCCCACCGGCCATCTCGCCCACAAGGGCGTCCTGGACGCGAAGAACGGCCATCTGTACCTCGCCTACAGCGACAAGGGCGGCCCCTACGACGGTGGCAAGGGTCAGCTGTGGCGGTACGCGACCGGGACCGGTACCTGGACGAACATCAGCCCTGTGGCGGAGGCCGACACGTTCTACGGCTTCAGCGGGCTGACGGTGGACCGGCAAAAGCCCGGCACGGTGATGGCGACCGCGTACAGCGCCTGGTGGCCGGACACTCAGATCTTCCGCTCCACGGACAGCGGCGCGAACTGGACCAAGGCGTGGGACTACACGTCGTACCCGAACCGCGAGAACCGCTACACGATGGACGTCTCGTCCTCGCCCTGGCTGTCCTGGGGCGCGAACCCGCAACCGCCCGAGCAGACCCCGAAGCTGGGGTGGATGACGGAAGCCCTGGAGATCGACCCGTTCAACTCCAACCGCATGATGTACGGGACGGGCGCGACCATCTACGGCACGGAGAACCTCGGGAACTGGGACAGCGGCGGCAAGTTCACCGTCAAGCCGATGGTCCAGGGTCTGGAGGAGACGGCGGTCAACGACCTCGCCTCTCCCCCGTCGGGCGCCCCGCTGCTGAGCGCGTTGGGTGACATCGGCGGCTTCCGCCACACCGATCTGACGAAGGTCCCGTCGATGATGTTCACGCAGCCGAACTTCACGACGACCACGAGCCTGGACTTCGCGGAGTCGAACCCGAACACGGTCGTCCGGGTCGGCAACCTCGACTCCGGCCCGCACATCTCGTTCTCGACGGACAACGGCGCCAACTGGTTCGCGGGGGCCGATCCCTCGGGCGTGAGCGGCGGCGGCACGGTCGCGGCGGCGGCCGACGGCAGCCGGTTCGTGTGGAGCCCGCAGGGCGCCGGCGTGCACTACGCGACGGGCTTCGGCACGTCGTGGCAGGCGTCCGGCGGAATCCCCTCCGGAGCAATTGTGGAGTCGGACCGCGTCGACCCGAAGACGTTCTACGGCTTCAAGTCCGGGAAGTTCTACGTCAGCACGGACGGCGGCGCGACGTTCAAGGAGTCCCCGGCGACGGGGCTGCCCGGCGGTGACAGCGTCCGCTTCAAGGCGCTGCCCGGCGGGAAGGGCGACGTCTGGCTGGCGGGCGGCGCGAGCGACGGGGCGTACGGCCTGTGGCATTCGACGGACGGCGGCACGAGCTTCACGAAGCTGTCGAACGTCGAGCAGGCCGACACCATCGGCTTCGGCAAGGCGGCACCCGGCGCCTCCTACCAGACGCTCTACACCAGCGCGAAGATCGGCGGCGTGCGCGGCATCTTCCGCTCCACGGACAAGGGCACGAGCTGGACGCGCATCAACGACGACGCCCACCAGTGGGGCTGGACGGGTGCGGCCATCACCGGTGACCCGAGGGTGTACGGCCGGGTGTACGTGGCGACCAACGGCCGTGGCGTCATCTACGGCGACAGCTCCGACGGCGGCACCACTGGTCCCGGGCCCGGGCCCGACCCGGCCGGTGCCTGCAAGGTGACGTACAAGGTCACCAGCCAGTGGTCGGGCGGCTTCCAGGCGGACGTGCAGGTCACCAACACCGGCACCACCCCCTGGAACGGCTGGTCCCTGGCCTGGTCCTTCGCCGACGGCCAGAAGCTGACCCAGGCGTGGAACGCCGAGGCCGCGCAGTCGGGTTCGACGGTGACGGCGAAGAACGCCGGCTGGAACGGCAACGTGGCGGCGGGCTCGTCGGTGGGCTTCGGCTTCACGGCGAACTCGTCGGGGACGAACACGAAACCGACCGCGTTCAAGCTGGGTGACCAGAGCTGCACGGTGGCCTGACCGTGCTTCCGAGGGCGTATGCCGCAGACGTCATACGCCCTCGGATACTCGCTGGAGAACAAAGCGTCTGGGCCTGACGCACGGGGCGAACAAGGACACCACCCGGTTCGCAGCCCTGGGAGCCTGAGAGGTCCTGCGCAAGATGGGGCACTTCCCCGCCGGGGCGGCCCTGACCTTTCGGACATTCATCTATGACGGCCGGCGGAGCGTCGAGGATCTCGTCGACAGCTACGGCATCAAGAACGCCGGGATCCGGCAGCTCCTGATCGACTACTTCGTTCCTGGCCAGCTCCCGCCACGGCGCGAGCGGCCGCGGGCTGCGTGAGGGCGACCGTTCGGCGGGCACTGCGGACACCAGACCGCACAGCCGGGGCCGCCCGGCCGGGTTCTGTGCGAGCAGGGTGATGACAGGCTCAGTACGCCTTCCGGGCCCGCATGGCCGGCCACTGGCGGCGGGGGCGTGTGCAACCTGGCCCAAAGCTCACTCGCGTGCGGCACGAGCGGGGATGAAGGCGCACTGACGCATGCCGGTGGTGGTCCGGGCCCTGACGACAGTGATCAGTGCTGGTCTGCTGAGGCCGCCGGTGGATCGGCCGGCGACGGGGGCCAGCCGCCGAGGGCCTGGGGCACTCCATCGCCCGCGTCCGCGACGCGCAGGGTTTCGAGCGCCTGCGGGAGCTGGGCGCATCAGCCCGGGGCGTGCGGCCGACCGACGTCAGAACGGCGCTCTGCCGAAGGGTGCGGGTCGGGTCGTCGAGCGTTGGATGAGCATGCGGGGCACAACGCCCACGTCCCGTCCTGGCCCTGGCGCCCGCTGGGGACCGCGATGCGCCTCATGCCCCTACCCGTACTGCGTAGGCTCTACTGATCATCCGCTACGGCTCGAGGAGGAGGCCACGGCCACCACAAGCGGCGACGTCCCGGCCTCACGTATATGACTTCCTGCGCAATTCACCCCACGTCAGGACCGACCTGCCGTGATCAAGCGTGCCTCAAGAGCTCCGCCGAGCTCGTGACGGAAGCGACTCCGTCACGAGTACCTCGCGGACTCGGTCGCATCCGCCTGGCGTAAACGGCCCGATGGCACCAGGCGCCGTTACGGAGTAGCCGGCTCTTCGTCGCGTTCTATCCGCTGCGGCTGTCCGGGACGGACGCGACCGGGTGGCCGTACCGGCGGCGCCGGGCCGCACTGGCGTCCGTGTTCGCGCCCTTGGGATGTCGGCGCCGTGGGCGCTGTGCCCGCCGACCACCGAGGCCGGCGTCTGCGCGAGTGGCCTCGGCCCCGGCAGCGACTGGAAGGAGTTCCCGGGCCGGAGCGAGTACCGGCCGCTGTTCGACGGGGCGGCCAACATCGACGAGATCGACATGCCGCAGCTGGGCGCGAAGGGGCTGACGCTGCGGCTGTTCGACCCGGTCCGTATGGAGTGGGCCGAACTGGGCGTCCAGCCGCAGCGGGACCCTCTTCCCGCCGGTCTTCGGCCGTTTTCAGGGTCCGAGGGATGATTTCCGAGGCGACGACACCTACGACGGCACGGACGTGCGCGTGCGATTCGTCTGGTCCGGGATCTCCCCGGCCACCGCCCGTTGGGAACAGGCGTTCCCCGTGGACGGCGGAGAGACCTGTGCGACCAACTGGATCATGGAGCTCACCCGGGCTCGAGACCTCTCATGGCTTCCGGAACGCCCGGAGCGTGAAGAACGGGTCGGGGCGGGGTCTGTCCTGGTCGGGGAGTTCCGCCAGCCGGGTGGCGAAGCCGTCGGCGAGCGGGTGGCCGGGCGGCAGGGTGACGAACCAGCCGCGGCGCAGGTCCGCGACCGTACGGCGCGGGCTGCGGCCCTGACCGTGGCCGCGGAAGCGAGTCTGCCCGGCCGGGACCAGGCCGTGGCCGGCGGCGTAGGACTCGACGTCCGCCGCCGCGTCCCGGACCGGACTGGGCGGGCGGGAGGACAGGACGACATCGATGTCACTGCCCACGTTGTGGGAGGCGGCCTTGTCGACCGTGGTGACGTAGACGCCGCCGGGCCGCAGCACCCGCGCGCACTCGCCGATGATGGTCCGGACGTCGGCGGGCCCGGCGGCCAGGTGCAGCAGCCACACGCTGCACACGGCGTCGAACTCGGCGTCCCGGAAGGGCAGCCGGCGGCTGTCGGCGAGCACCACGGCACCGGGCAGCCGGGCGGCGGCCTGCCGGGCCATCGCCGGGGCGAGGTCCACGCCGGTCACCCGCATGCGGTCGGGCGCGGTCGCGAGCCGGCGGGTCACGATGCCGGTGCCGCAGGCGACGTCGAGCAGGCTGCGCGCGTCCGGCGGCACGAGGCTGAGCACCGCTGCCGCGGCGGCGGCCGCCCTGGGCTCGCCGCCGCGTGAGGCGTCGTACCGCTCCGCTTCCTTGTCGTAGTCGAGCACGCGGTCAGTGTGCCCCGTGCCCGGGGGCCAGGTCCTCCACCCTGCGGGCGAGCTCGAAGTCCTTCTCGGTGACGGCGCCGCCCGCGCTGTGCGTGTGCACGGACAGGGACACCGAGTTGTAGCCGAGCGTGAGGTCGGAGTGGTGGTCGAGCTCCTCCTGGACCTGGGCGATGTGCACGACCATCGCCGTGGCCGCGAAGTGCGAGCCGAGTCGGTAGGAGCGGGTGAGGCGGTCCCCGTCGAGCGACCAGCCCGGCAGCTCGGCCAGCCGGTCCTCGACCTCCTTCTGCGACAGCGGTTCGACGGGCATGGGCAGCGCTCCTTCCCTGGCTCCGGTGTCCTCTTCTCCCTCCTCAGCCTGCCACAGCGGGGCGTCCGAGGCCCTGGCCGGAGCGGCGTGCCTGTCCGGCGCGACCGGTTCTCGATTACGGTCCCGGCATGACCACTCATCCGTCCACCACCGACCAGGGCGTGGGGCCGCTGCTGCGGGCCTGGCGGGAGCGGCGCCGGGTCAGCCAGCTGGAGCTGGCCCTGCGCGCGGACTCCTCGGCCCGGCACATCAGCTTCATCGAGACGGGCCGCTCCCGGCCCAGCGAGGAGATGGTGCTGCGGCTGGCCGAACACCTGGACGTCCCCGTGCGGGAGCGCAACGCGCTGCTGCTCGCGGCCGGTTACGCCCCGCGCTACCCCGAGACGCCGCTGGACGACCCGGCGCTGGGCGCGCTGCGCGAGGGCATCGAGCGGCTGATCAGCGGCTACGAGCCGTATCCGGCGCTGGTGGTGGACGCGCTGTACGACGTCGTGGCGGCCAACCGGGGGATCATGACGCTGATCGACGGCGTCTCCGGGACACTGCTCGAACCGCCGCTGAACGCGATGCGGCTCGCCCTGCACCCGCAGGGCCTGGCGCCGCGCATCCGCAACCTGCGCGCCTGGCGCGGGCACCTGCTGGAGCAGATGGAGCGGCAGATCGCGCTGCACCGCTCCGAGCCGCTGCGGGCGCTGTACGAGGAGGTGGCGGCGTATCCGGTGCCCGACGCGGATCCGGCGGAGGAGCCCGCGGAGCCGGTGCCGTACTTCGCGCTGCCGCTGCGGATCGAGCACGAGGGGCGAACGCTGTCGTTCATCTCCTCGATCGCCACGTTCAACACACCGATGGACGTGACCGTCGCCGAGCTGGCCATCGAGACGCTCCTCCCGGCCGACCCGGCGACCGTCAAGTACCTTCAGTCGCTGCTGCCCTGACGGGCCTTCAGCGCCATGTACTGGAGGCCGGCGAACCCGGCCACGGTCAGGGACTGGAGCACCGTCCACACGGCGCCCGCCGTGCTCGGCGTCAGCCACAGCACCAGGGCCGTGAGGCTCGCCGCCGTCCAGGCGAGGTTCATGTCGACGACGGCCTGCACACCGAGCGTCGGCGGCTGCCGGTGGGCAGCCAGCAGACCCACGCCCGCCGCGTAGGCGGCGAGGAACGCGCCCAGTGCGAGCAGCAGCGTGGAGTCCACGCCGAGGAAACGGCCGAGCGGGCCGGAGAACGCGAGGTAGGCGAGCGCGTTGGTGCCGGTCACCACCGCGTCCAGGGCGAGGAAGCGGCGCAGCATCGCCTGCGGCGCGCTGGTCCGGGCGAGTGTGGCGAGCTGGGTCGCGGACATGGTGAATCACCCTCCGTCGGGTCGTGGTGAGGCAGCGGATCCCGGGTCCCGGGCCGGAGTGCGCCGGCCCGGGACTCGATGCGTTCACGATCCCGTCCCGTGCGCGCCCGGTCGATTACCCGCGGGGTAATGCACCGGCGACTCGTCCTTTCTCGCGATCTCCTCATCCGCGGCCCTGTGAGACTGACGGCGGAACGTGACAGACTGATCGCAGGCTTGGGCACGTTGGGGAGGCGTGGCGTGAGTGAACGGCGGGCCGCACCGACCGTGGGCCAGGTGGTGCTGGGCAAGAGGTTGCAGGAGCTGCGCGAGGCGGCGGGCCTCAGTCGTGACGAGGCCGCCCGGGTGCTGCGCGTCGCCCCCGCGACGGTCCGGCGGATGGAGACCGCCGACGTCGCGCTCAAGATCCCGTACGTGCAGATCCTGCTGACCGCCTACGGCGTGCCCGAGGACGAGGTGACCGCGTTCGTCGAGCTCGCCGAGGAGGCGAACCGGCCGGGCTGGTGGCAGCGGTTCCACGACGTGCTGCCGGAGTGGTTCAGCCTGTATGTGAGCCTGGAGGGCGCCGCCCGGATCATCCGGTCCTACGAGCCGCACTTCGTGCCCGGGCTGTTGCAGACCGAGGGGTACGCGCGTGCTGTCCTGAAGGCCGGCACCATCGGCAACTCCGGGCCGGAGGCGGTGGAGCGGCATGTGTCGCTGCGCATGGAGCGGCAGCGTCTGCTGGAGCGGCCCAACCCGCCGCACCTGTGGGTGATCATGGACGAGACGGTGCTGCGGCGCCCGGTGAGTGTCGACAGCCAGGTGATGCGGGATCAGCTGGACAAGCTCCTGGAGTACGCCGAGCGGGACCGCGTCACGCTCCAGATCGCCGAGTTCAAGGACGGCCCGCACCCGGGGACGTACGCGCCGTTCTCCCTGTTCCGCTTCGCCGAGCCCGAACTGCCCGACATGGTCTTCACCGAGTACCTGACGGGCGCGCTCTACCTCGACTCCCGCAAGGAGGTCTCCGCGCATCTGGAGGTCCTCGACCACATGACGGCGGGCGCCGCATCCACGCAGCGCACGGAAAAGCTCCTGCGGGAGTACCGCGAGACCTACTGAGCGAGGCCCCTCGTGCGCACGTCGTGACCCGTACGGGCGTCGCCGGCGGGTGCGCTCCCCCGCCCGCCCCTAGCGTCGTCTGCACGGGGCGCGGCAAGAGCGCACGCCAAGGAGGTCAGATGCCCGGCTTCGAGCTGCTGTACCAGGCGGCCGCGCTGTGCCTGACGTATCCCGGCGACGAGTTCCGCGCCCGGCTGCCGCTGCTGCGTGAAGCCGCCCCGCAGCTGCGGGAGTTCGCCGACCACGCGGCCGTCACCGCGCCGCGGGAGCTGGCCGCCCACTACCTCCAGGTCTTCGAGAGCGCGGAGGGCCACAGCCTGTACCTGAGCCGCTGGCGCGGGTTCTCGCCGGCCCGCTTCCAGGAGCTCTACAGCTCCCACGGCCTGGAGCTCACCGGCGAGGAGTTGCCCGACTTCCTGCCCGCCGTACTGGAGTTCACGGCCCGCACCGGCAACACGGTGCTGCTGACGGAGCACCGGGCCGGACTGGAGCGGCTGCGCTCCGGGCTGGCCGACTCCGGCACTCCGTACGCGTCCGTCGTCGACGCCGTGTACGCGACGCTGCCGCCCGCGGAAAACCAGGCCGCCTTCCACGACGGTTCGCCACCCGCGGGAAGCTAGGGGATATCCGCAAAGTCCCGCCTGCCCCGCGACGCCCGGCACGCTCTCTCGCCGCACCGGTCGAACACCCGCGTACAACCAGTACGCGGGCGTCCGCCCGGCACCCCCCAAGCTCTTCGAGCAGGGGGTACCCCAGAGCACGCACCGACCGCCGCGCGGCCCGCCCTCCGGGCGGACGACAGGAGTTTGCGGACACCCCCTAGCTAGGCCGCCCCGCCCTTCCGGTCGCCCTGCTCCTTCTCCTCGTCCACGATCTCCGCGTCGACGACTCCCTCTTCTTCTTCGCGCGGGGTGCCGGAGGATTCCTCGGTGGGTGTCTGCTGGGCCTGGGCGTACATGGCCTGGCCCATCTTCTGGCTGACCGAGGCGAGTTTCTCGACGCCGGCGCGCAGGGCGGCGGTGTCCGCCTGCTGTTCCAGCTGTCCCTTCACTTCGGTGATGGCCGACTCGACCTCGGTCTTGGTGTCGGCCGGGATCTTGTCGCCGTTGTCGCGGAGGAACTTCTCGGTCTGGTAGACGAGTTGCTCGGCCTGGTTGCGGGTCTCGGCGGCCTCGCGGCGCTTGCGGTCCTCCTCCGCGTACTGCTCGGCCTCGCGCATCATGCGGTCGATGTCGTCCTTGGGCAGGGCCGAGCCGCCGGTGACGGTCATCTTCTGCTCGCGGCCGGTCGCCAGGTCCTTGGCGGAGACGTGCATGATGCCGTTGGCGTCGATGTCGAAGGCCACCTCGATCTGCGGCACGCCGCGCGGCGCCGGCGGCAGGCCCGTCAGGTCGAAGACGCCGAGCTTCTTGTTGTACGCGGCGATCTCCCGCTCGCCCTGGTAGACCTGGATGCCGACCGAGGGCTGGTTGTCGGCGGCGGTGGTGAAGATCTCCGAACGCCGGGTGGGAATCGTCGTGTTGCGTTCGATGAGCTTCGTCATGATGCCGCCCTTGGTCTCGATGCCCAGGGACAGCGGGGTGACGTCGAGCAGCAGCACGTCCTTGACGTCGCCGCGGAGGACGCCCGCCTGGAGCGCGGCACCGAGGGCCACGACCTCGTCGGGGTTGACGCCCTTGTGCGGCTCCTTGCCGGTGAGTTCCCTGACCAGGTCGGTCACCGCGGGCATCCGGGTCGAGCCGCCGACCAGGATCACGTGGTCGATCGCCGAGAGCTTCACGCCCGCGTCCTCGACCGCCTGGTGGAAGGGGGCCTTGCAGCGGTCGAGCAGGTCGGCGGTGAGCTCCTGGAACTGGGCCCGGGTCAGCTTCTCGTCGAGGTGCAGCGGCCCCTCGGCGGAGGCCGTGATGTAGGGCAGGTTGATCGTCGTCTCGGTGGAGCTGGACAGCTCGATCTTGGCCTTCTCGGCGCCCTCGCGCAGCCGCTGCACCGCCATCTTGTCGCCCGCCAGGTCGACGCCGTACTGGCCCTTGAAGCGCTTGACCAGGTACTCGACGATCCGCTGGTCCCAGTCGTCGCCGCCGAGGTGGGTGTCGCCGTTGGTTGCCTTCACCTCGATGACGCCCTCGCCCATCTCCAGCAGCGACACGTCGAAGGTGCCGCCGCCGAGGTCGAAGACCAGGACGGTCTGGTCGTTCTCCTTGTCCAGGCCGTAGGCCAGCGCCGCCGCCGTCGGCTCGTTGATGATCCGCAGCACCTTCAGGCCCGCGATCTCACCGGCCTCCTTGGTGGCCTGCCGCTGGTTGTCGTCGAAGTACGCCGGGACGGTGACCACCGCGTCGGTGACGTCCTCACCGAGGTAGGACTCCGCGTCCCGCTTCAGCTTCTGGAGCACGCGCGCGGACAGCTCCTGCGCCCGGTAGCGGGTGCCGTCGATGTCGCCCTGGTCGGGAAAGCGCCAGTGCGCGTCACCCATGTGGCGCTTGACCGAGCGGGCGGTGCGATCCACGTTCGTCACGGCCTGCCGCTTGGCCACCTCCCCGACCAGCACCTCTCCGTTCTTGGCGAACGCCACGACCGAGGGTGTGGTTCTGGCTCCTTCCGCGTTGGCGATGACAGTGGGCTCGCCGCCTTCCAGCACGGCGACCACCGAATTCGTGGTTCCCAGGTCGATTCCGACCGCACGTCCCATCGCTGTCCCCTTCCGCCAGGGCGCTCTCACTTTCCAGCACAAAACTTGAGTGCGCTGTTGTCAATGCCGCGATGGGGTGAGGGGCCCGCGGAGCGCCACGGCCCGCCGGGGCCGGTCGGTGACGAGGACGTCCACGCGCGGGTGGGCGAGGAAGGCCCGCATCAAGGTGTCGTCGTTGACGGTCCACACCATGGTGAACAGGCCGCGCCGGGTCGCCTCCCGCAGCACGGTGGTCCTGGCCAGCCGCTGGTGCACGGCGACGCCGTGGGCCCCGCAGGCCCGGATGCGGCGGGCCGGGAACAGCTCGCTCAGCCGGGTACCGGGCAGCCGGGCCAGGGCCAGCTCCCTGCGGTCGCGCCCCAGGGACAGCGCGGTACGCACCCCGGGGAAGGCCTCCGCGACAGCGGCCACGGAACAGTCCTCCAGCGTCGTCACGACGAGCCCGTCCACGCCGAGCAGGGCCACCGCCCGGTCGATCACCTCCCGCTCGTAGCCCACCTCCTTCAGGTCCAGGTGCGCCACGAGCTTCCCGGCGATCAGCGACATGACCTCGTCCACGACCGGCACGTCGTATCCGGCCCGCTCGCTCAGCTCGGCGTGCGTGAGCGCGGCCAGCGGCGGCCCGGTGTGCCCGACCCGGGGGTCGTGGTAGACGACGAGGACGCCGTCCCTGGTGCGGCGGATGTCGAACTCGACGTACTCCGCGCCGGACTCCAGCGCGTCCTCGTACGCCTGCCAGGTGGCGGGTCCGGCGCGCTCGGAGCCGCCCCGGTGGGCGGAGACGGCGGGGTGTGGCGTCATGGTCGTCGGCTCCCGGGGGGCGAGCGTGGCGGCGGGACGGGTACGGCGTCGTCGTCGGACGTCGGCAGCAGCGAGCCGGAGCGGGTGCTGATACGTCTGAGCAGGACGTAGCCGATCAGGACCAGTGTCACGAAGGGGAGCCAGGCCAGCGCATAGGCCGTGCCGTAGGCGCGCAGGCCGAGTATGGAGCGGCGCTCGTCGACGTTCGTGCCGTTCACGCCGGAGAACGCCGGCAGCAGGGTGGGCGGCAGGGCGATCAGAGCGGCGGCGGCGACCGGGCCGGAGGCGGTGCGGTCCCGGCGGTCGTCGCGCTCGGTGAGTTCGGCGTCCAGGGCGGCGGAGCGGGCGCTGATCACCGAGGTCAGGCGCTCGACCATGCGGGCCGAGTTCATCAGGCCGTTCTCCTGGCGCGGTGGGCGAACCGACGACGTCGCGCGGGCCGCGCCCCTGGTGGGCGGGCCCGCGCGACGTGGGTGGGACTGGTCAGGTGAGCTTGGCGGTCAGGGTGATCGGGGTGGCCTTGAGGGCCTGGCTGACCGGGCAGCCGACCTTGGCCTCCTCGGCGGCGGCGAGGAAGGCCGCCTCGTCCATGCCGGGGACGGTGCCCTCGACGGTGAGGTGGATGCCGGTGATGCCCTCGCCTGGCTGGAAGGTGACGTCGGCGGAGGTCACCAGCTTGGCCGGCGGGGTGCCGGCCTTGTCGAGGATGTTGGAGAAGGCCATCGAGAAGCAGCTGGAGTGGGCGGCGGCGATCAGCTCCTCCGGGCTGGTCTTCCCGCCCGGCTCCTCGGTGCGGGCCGCCCAGGTGACCGGCTGCTCGGCGAGGATGCCGGAGGAGTCGAAGGTGACAACGCCGTTGCCCTTGAAGAGGCTGCCTTCCCAAACGGTGTGTGCGGAGCGCGTGGCTGCCATGTCGCATCCTTTCGATGGGTATCCGGAACCGTGACCGGTTCCTGGCCACTATCCGATCACACTCCGGTTCAACTCACGCGGAAGACCGGCCCTCTGGCGCTGAACGGCAGCCGTGCCCCCCGCGGGATCAGGCACGCGTGCTCACGCCGCACGCGCGAGGGAAGGTCGTCCGCGCGGTGCAGCAGGTCGGTGCCGGGCCGCAGGGCGGTGCCGCCGCGGCCGTGCACGCGCACGCGGCCTGCGATCGCCTCCGGCGGGCAGATCACCGAGCAGCGGCTCCGGGCCGAACCGCACCAGCGTGTGCGTACGGCTCCCCGGACGCAGCCCGATTTCAGGCGGCGCGTTCCTCGCTGCTCTCCAGCGGCACCTGGGGGCCGTCCGACTCGCGCATCCAGCGCCGCAGTACGCGGTGGACGTGTTCGGCGCCGACGAGTTCCTCCCCCTCGTCGACCGGCGCGGAGAAGCCGAGCGGCGACAGCAGGAAGGGCTTGCCCTGTTCGCCGCCGAGTCCGCCGTGGGAGCCGATCTGCTCCTCGAAGGCGAGGACTTCACCGTCGGCCGGGTCGTGGAAGGAGTTGACCATGATGTCGGCGGCGTGCGGGAAGGAGTGCGTACGGCGTACCGCGTCGGCGGCGCCCGGGCCGAACGGGGCGAGCGGGCCCGGGTTGTCGTCGAGGTCGGCCAGCGGTATCTCGGCGCCGTACGCGCCGAGGACGACCCCGCCGTGCTCGTCGCTGCGCACCAGCAGGAAGCCGATGCCGGGGTGGTTGGCGAGGGTCGGCAGCAGCGCGGGGTGGCGGGCGTCGATCTCCTCCTTGCTCATGCGGTGCGTGACGTCCGGGAAGGAGACCAGGCCGAGGTTGCCGGAGGCCAGCACGATCGGCTCCGAGCGGCGCGTGGGGCGGTGCCGCTCGCCGCCCTCCTCGACCGGGATGCGCAGGGCGGCGCGCACGGCGGCGCGGGCCTCCGCCCCGCTGCGGGTGCGCTCCGCGCGGCGCGGCACGGGCAGTCCGCAGCCGGCCCGCACCAGGTCGCCGAGGGTGAGGCCGTAGCGGGAGCGGAAGGTCTCGCCGGGGCTCTGGCCGTGGTCGGACAGCACGACGATCCGGTACGGGCGCGGGGCGTGCTCGGCGACGTTCTCGATCAGCGCGAGGGAGCGGTCGAGGCGTTCGAGGACCTTCTGCGCGTCGCGGCTCGCCGGGCCGGAGTGGTGGGCGACCTCGTCGTAGGCCACGAGGTCGGCGTAGACGGCGGTGCGGCCGGCGAGCATGTCGCCCGTCACGGCGGCGACGACGACGTCCCGCTCGACGACGGTCGCGAAGGCCCTCACGAGCGGGTAGAGGCCGCCGCGGGAGACGCGCGGGCGTTGCTTGCCGAGGCGGGCCCGGGTGGACTGGCCGATCTCCCGGCCCACCTCGGCGACGAAGGACAGGGCCGTGCGCACGGCGTTGGCCGGGTCGGAGAAGTAGGCGAAGTAGCCCGCCCGGGAGCGGTTCTCCCGGCTGCGGCGGCGGGCGGCGATGGACAGCACGAGGGCCTGTTGTCCGGCGCCGCCGCTGAACAGGTTGCCGCGGCTGGCACCGTCGACGGCGAGCAGGCCGCCGTGCCCCGCGTATCCGACGGCCCGGCGCTGGAGCTCGGCGGCGCTGGTCGGGCGGTTGCAGACGACGACCTCGCGGGTGTCCTTCTCGTACCAGCGGAACGCGGGGACGTCGTGGTTGCTGCCGTGCAGGATGCCGAGCTGGCTGGCACCGGTCTGGCTGGACCAGTCGGTGTGCCAGGGGGTGAGCCGGTGGGTGGGGCGGCCGCCGTCGCCGATGTCGAGCCAGCGGGCGACGGTGGGCATCAGGCCGTTGCCGACCGCGTCCAGCAGGGTGTCGTGGCCGACGCCGTCGAGTTGCAGGAAAACCGTGCCCGGACTGGCCGGGCAGGGCGGTCCGGACCTGCGGCGGCGGTCCGAGAGACGGTACAGCCTGCGGCGGTAGGCGTCGTCGTCGCGCACGGCCAGGGCGGCGCCGGTGGCGGACGCCACGGCGGACATCACGGCGGCGACCACGACGGCGGTCTCCGGGGCGGCGGTGCCGCGCTCCCCGGGGTCGAGGCGCAGGGCGAGCAGCAGCAGCGCGCCGTTGAGGAAGAACACCAGCAGCCCGAGCACGAGTGCCGGTACGAGCAGCAGGAGCCGGACGAGCAGCGGCCAGACCACGGCCGACAGCACACCGAAGGCGCCGGCGCCGAAGGCCGCCTTGACGGCGATGTCGGTCGCGCTGTCACCGTCGGCCGACCGGAGCCGGAAGTCCGGCAGGATCCCGGCGAGCACGAGCATGGTGAGGGTGGAGACCGCCCACACGGCGACGCTCCGCCCCACCTGACTGGCGACCCGCCGCCACCGCACGCCCCGCACGCCCCGCCACCTCACGTCCCGGCCCGTCGCGACCACGAACCCTCACCCACAGTGCCACAACGCACCGGGAACGCCTCGTGTCCCCCGAACCGTCGCGTCAGCGCCCGTCGTAGCCGGCGGTCGGCATCGACAGCCTGCGGTGCACGCACGCCTTCATCGCCGCGTCGTACGCCGGCTCCGCGTGCCCCACCGTCTCGACCCGCACCCCGCGCCGCACGCACTCCGCGGTGAACTCCTCGACGGAGGCGAGCGCGCTCTCCAGCACTCTCCGGCTGGGTGCCACGAACAGGTCGAGGCCGGGCCGGACGCCGTCCCACAGCGCGCAGTGGTCGGGACGCAGTCCCCGGACCAGTAACTCCCGGCTGACCACATAGCCCCGCTCGGCGGCCCAGCGGGCGCACATCGCGTGCTGGCTGCGGGAGTCGACCAGGAAGGGATCGTCGTCGAGCTCCTCCAGCGGCGTCAGACTCGCGATCGCCGTGACCCGGACCGGCACCATGGCGTCCCCCTCACCTCCGGTTTTCGTCGCCGACCCTACTCCTGCACGTAGGCTTCGGGGAGTCGCGCGAAGGAGGCAAAGAAGTGCCGGTGGAGATCACCTGGTGGGGTCACGCCACTTGCACGGTCGAGGACTCGAACGTACGCGTGCTCACCGATCCGCTGTTCGCGCGCCGGCTCGCGCACCTGCGCCGCCGGCGCGGGGACCTGCCGCCTCCGAGCGCCCATCAGGCGGATGTCGCGCTGGTCTCGCATCTGCACGCCGACCACCTCCATGTGCCGTCGCTGATGCGGCTCGCTCCGGGCACGCGCCTGCTCGTGCCCCGGGGCGCGCGCCGGGCGGTGCCGGGACTGCGCCGGCTCACGCACCTGCGCGTCAGCGAGGTGGCGCCCGGGGACGAGACGCCGGTCGGTGACATCGTCGTACGGGCCGTGCCCGCGCGGCACGACGGACGCCGGCTGCCGCTCGGACCGCACCGCTCCCCCGCGCTCGGCTACGTCGTCGCCGGCGAGGCCCGGACGTACTTCGCCGGGGACACCGGGCTGTTCGACGACATGGCCGAGGAGGTCGGGCCGGTCGAGGTGGCGCTGCTGCCGGTGGGCGGCTGGGGGCCGTACCTGGGCGAGGGACACCTGGACGCGGGCCGGGCGGCGCAGGCGCTGGCGCGGCTGGCGCCGCGCAGTGCGGTGCCGGTGCACTACGGCACGTACTGGCCGATCGGGATGGACGCCGTGCGCCCCCACGAGTTCCACGCGCCGGGTGACGAGTTCGTGCGGCTCGCGGCGCGGCACGCGCCCGGCGTGGCGGTGCACCGGCTCGGGCACGGGGAGAGCGTGCGCCTCGAGGTCGCGCGGTGATCCCGACCGCGCCCGCGGCACAGGCCGCGATACCTCTGCTCGCGGCGTCGGTTGTCACCCCGGCGTCCGTCGTGCCGGAGTCCACACAGCAGGCGATCGGCTATCCGTCGCTCTTCCTGCTGGTGCTGATCGGGGCGCTGGTGCCGGTGATCCCGACGGGCGCGCTGGTGAGTTCGGCGGCCGTGGTCGCCGTCCATCAGACGGCGCCGTTCTCGCTGGCGATGGTGTTCGTGACGGCGTCTCTGGCGGCGTTCCTCGGGGACGCGGCGCTGTACTGGCTGGGGCGGCGCGGAATGGAGTCGAAGAACGGCTCGCGCTGGCTGGCGGCGCTCCGGGCGCGGGCCCCCGAGGACCGGCTGGAGCAGGCGCAGACGAAACTCGCCGAGCACGGTGTGGCGGTGCTGGTGCTGTCCCGGCTGGTGCCGGCGGGCCGTATCCCGGTGATGCTGGCCTGCCTGATGGCGAAGTGGCCGATGCGGCGCTTCTGGCGCGGGAACCTGCCGGCCTGCCTGGCCTGGGCCGTGACGTACCAGCTGATCGGGATCCTCGGCGGGTCGCTGTTCGCCGAGCCGTGGGAGGGCGTGGTCGCGGCGATCGCGCTGACCTTGCTGATCAGCGCGGTGCCGAGTGTGGTGCGGCGGGTGCGATAGCGGTCAGTCCCCGGACAGCACCCTTGAGGCGCCGACCGGCATGTCCCACAGGTTCTCCCGGGGCAGGCCTGCCTTCTCCCAGGCCGCCCGTACCCGCGTGAGGGGCTCCAGGACCGGCTCCGCCGACAGGACGAAGGTGGCCCAGTGCATGGGGGCCATCCTGCTCGCTCCCAGGTCCTGGGCGGCGCGGACCGCCTCCTCCGGGTCGCAGTGGACGTCGCTGAGCCACCAGCGGGGGTCGTAGGCGCCGATGGGGAGGAGGGCGAGGTCGATGCCGGGGTAGCGGCGGCCGATGCGGGAGAACCAGTGGCCGTAGCCGGTGTCGCCCGCGAAGTAGAGGCGCTGCCCGTCCTGGTCGGTGAGGACCCAGCCGCCCCACAGGCTGTGGCAGGTGTCGGTGAGGGTGCGCTTGGACCAGTGGTGGGAGGGGACGAAGTCGAAGCGGACGCCGTCGAGTTCGGCCGCCTCCCACCAGTCGAGCTCCGTGACGCAGGTGAATTGGCGGCGGTGGAACCAGCGGGCGAGGCCGGCCGGGACGAACACGGGGGTGTCGCGCGGGAGCCTGCGCAGCGTGGGGGCGTCCAGGTGGTCGTAGTGGTTGTGGCTGATGACGACGGCGTCGACGCGCGGCAGCGCCTCCCAGGGGACGCCCACAGGGGTGATGCGGGCCGGGGTCCCGAGGATCCGGCGGGACCAGACCGGGTCGGTGAGGACCGTGAGCCCGCCGATGCGCAGCACCCAACTGGCGTGTCCCGCCCAGGTGACGGCGACCGTGCGGGCGTCGACGCGGGGCAGCGGGCCGGGTGCGTAAGGGAGCCGGGGGATGTCGGCGAGGCCTTCCGGGCCCGGTCTCACGGCGCCCTCGCGGGCGAAGCGGGCCATGGCCCTCAGGCCGGGGAGCGGGGCGGTCAGCCGGTCGTGGAAGGTGCGCGGCCACACCCGGCGTTCGGCCAGAGGTCTCGGTTCGGCCGGCGGCGGGTACGGGGGCGCGAGAGGGGACGGGAGGGCCGCGTCGCCGGCTTCCCGAGTGGTGGTGCTCGCGGTCGACTCGGACTGCTGCGTCATCGAGGAGGCTCCCATCGCTGAGCTTCGTCGCGGAGATCATCGAAGGCCGACTTCAGTTGGATCAACGAGCGCTGCACATGCGGCAGTTCCACCGGCGTGGGTGAAGTGAGGCATTCCGCGCGTTCCTTGTCGGAGCCGGCCACCAGTGCGCCGGTCGAAAGCCGCACGCGCGGGGCTTCGAGCTCGTCTCCGAAACGGTGGCCGCCCGGCGCGGGCATCTCGAGGCGGGCGGTGAGGAAGTCCTCCAGTTCCTGTGCGTCGCCGACGTCGTGCGCGGTCAGCGCGGGGCGCAGCGGGGCGAGGTCGACGTACAGATGGCGGCCGGCCTGCGGGGGCCGGGCGAGGGCGCCGGCCGCGACGACGGCGGCGTGCGCCGCGGCGGCCAGGCGCGCGTGCAGGCGCACGGTGGTGGCGACGCGCGCCGTGACCGCTTCCGGTTCCCGCAGGGCGTACGCGGCCGCCGCGGCGATGGGAGCGGCGACCCGGGCGTCGAGCGCGGTGAGGACGTCGAGCACGCGCGCGTGGAGGCCGTCGGCGTCCTCGCCGGCCGGAAAGCGGACCGCCGCGGCCGGCCAGCCGGGCGGGAGCAGGGCACCGGCCAGGTCGGTCACGACGGTGACCCGGTCGGGCAGCATCTCGGCGGGGCTGAGCAGCACGGTGTCGTGCGGGTCGTGCAGGGTGTCGCGCCAGGTCTCGTCGCTGACCAGGTGCAGGCCCTCCCCCTGGGCGGCCTCGACGGTCTCGTGCAGCAGTTCGGGAGGGGCGACGGTGCCCGTGGGGTCGTCGGCGACGGACAGCACGAGCAGGCGGGGATCACCGCCCTCGGCGCGGACCCGGCGCACGGTCTCCAGCAGGGCGTACGGGTCGGGCACCCCGCCGCTCTCCGGCGGGGTCGGCACGTGGAAGGCGGGGCGTCCCAGCAGGCGGGCGTACGGCACCCACCAGGCGGCACAGGGTCTCGGCACGAGGACGTCACCGCCGAGGGCGGCGGTCAGGGCGAGCAGCAGCGCGGGCGCGCCGGGCCCGGCGGCCACCCGGCCGGGGTCGCAGTGCAGTCCGCGCCGGTCCCAGTAGCCGCAGGCGGCCTCCCGCAGGGCCGGTCCCCCGCCGACCGGCTCGTGGTCGCCCCGGGACGCCGCGGCGGTGAGCACGGCGGACAGCTCCGGCAGCACGGGCAGTCCGTCCTCGGGGAGCGGCGGCCCGAACCGGACGGGGCCGTGGCCTTCCGGTTCCGTCCGCCGCATCCGTACCTCCGCAGTGCCTGGTGCCGTGTCCTGTCGCCCTCGCCCGTACCCTCGGCCACTGAGTACCCACGACGCCGCCGCCCCATGGGCACCCGGCCGGTTGTGACGGTCACAGCATGATCGGGCCGGGCCGGGGAAACACGGGGCTTCCGGAGCGGTGGTGCGCGCCGCGCGTCAGCGGTACGGGTCACTCTCCCGGTTGCGCAAACGGTGCACGGCGGCGCCGAACGCGCCCGCGATCAGCACCCCGCCCCCGACCAGCGCGGGCACGGAATCGGTGAAGGCACCGCCGTCGCCGGCGCGTACCCCGCGCTGGACGACCGCTCCGCCGCACTCGGTGTGGTGATGCCGCGGTTCGTCGCCTGGTCCCTCGGGGCAGGGCTCGTGGGCGGGCCGGTGAGAGGGCAGGTCCGTCGGCTCGTGAGAGGGCTTGTGGTGGCCACCGCCGTGGGCCACCGTGAACGTCGCGCTCCACTGCTTGCCCTCCCCGCCGGGAGCGGCCGGGCAGGTGCCGTCGACGGTCCACGCCGAGTCCTCGCCGAGGGCGTCCGGATCGCCCTCGAAGTTCTCCGCGGGAGCGATACGGGCCGTCCCCCGGTAGGCCGGGCCGGACACCTCGTCGTCGTTGCCGGTCACCTTGCGCAAGGGGACCGTGCCCTCGTCGAAGGCCTGCGAGGTCGCGTCGATGCTGTCGGGCGGCGGCCCCCCGGTCGGATCACAGCTGACCGAGACGGTGAGCGTCCCCCCGGGCTCCACGGCGGCCGGACTGACCTCCGCGGCGGGTTCGGCGGACACGACCGGCGCGAGGCCCACCAGGGCGGAGCCGGCCAGGACGGCGAGGGAGAGTGCGTGGCGGGTGCGGCGCATGGAGCGAGCTCCTTCGGGCGACGGCAGGAAAGCCCTCCTGCCATCACAGCCAGCCCGGTGCAACGCCGCGCGCGGCCGGGCCCCATTGGTGGGACAGTGCCACTCAACCGGGTGAACTGGACGTCCACAGGGGCGCGGGGCTGTGTCGACATGCGGCTCCGCCGCGTGGGCGCGACCAGCCACGAACGGCCGGCACACGCCGAACCACGACACCCCCCACGGCGCTAGG
>NZ_DF968364.1:0-29825 GCF_001270025.1 Streptomyces azureus
CGCCCGCCCCCACGACCAGTGCCCGCTCAGCCCGCCCGCCGCCACCACGACCACCCCCAGCACGAAGAACAGCACCAGCGAATCCCACCGGTCCCGCCGCCACCGCATCCCCAGCGCCACCACCCCGAGCAGCACCAGCCAGTACCGCCCGACCAGGTCCTCGTACAACGACCGGTGCACCGACTCCAGATCACCCCCGGCCCCGAACAGCGCGAAGAAGTCGTAGTACGGCCACAGCAGCAGGACGACCAGCCCCAGCACCAGCCCACCGCCCAGCCGGAGCCCCACCACCCGCCCCGGCCGCGCGGCGACCACCGTCGCGACCGCCCCCAGCGTGGCCACCACCCCAGAGAACTGATGGCACAGCAGGATCACCGCCCACAGCACCCCCAGGCCGAGCCACACGCCCCACCCCGCGTCACCGTCACCGTCACTGTCACCGCGCACCGCCCGCCCGAGCCACGCCCAGAAGTGGAACGCGAGCCCCAGCGCGAACACGCTCGGATACGACACCGTCAGCGCGAGCGAGTTGAGCCCGTAGAAGCCGCTCCAGTTGAACAGGACCGTCCCCCACAGGAACAGCAGGCTCAGCACGGCCAGTGCGGGCGCGGCGCGATGGCCGCTCAGCGTCCGCACATACCGCCACACCCCCGACAGCAGCAGCGCGAGCCCGGCCAGCGCCCCCAGCCGCAGCACCACGAAGACCGACAGACCGCTCACCCGGGCGACAAAGCCGAGCACCAGCATCCAGGGCGAGTAGTACGGGCTCGGCGTGTCCGCGTCGACGAGCGGATTACCCGGGTCGACGAGATCGTGCCGCAGCCGCTGGACGGTCGCGGCGTGCATGCCGAGATCCCCGGCCCAGGGAAGCCGGACGATCACGAGGACCAGCAGCAGGACGACGACCGCGGCGGCCGCCTGCGCGGCGAGGGCCGCCGGTCTAGGCGCGGTGCGCATCGTGCTGGAACACCCAGGTGCGGTAGACGAGGAAGCGGAAGGCGGAGGCCAGGACGATGGAAGCCGCCTTGACCGCGTTGGACTCGACGGGACCGGCCAGGCCGAGGCCGTGATATCCGGCGTAGAACAGCCCGCTCTCCATGGCCACGCCGATTCCGCTGAAGACGAAGAACAGCGCGATCTGGCGCCGGGTCCGGGACGCCCTGTCGCGGTAGGTGACGTACCGGAATCCGAGGTAGTTGGTGCCCATGGCGATCACGCTGGCCGCCACGGTCGCCACCATGGCGGCCCTGTGCAGCCCGTGCAGGAGCACGTTGAACACCAGGAAGTTCACCGCGACGCCGCTCCCGCCGACCAGCGCGAAGTTCACCACTTCGAGGACGACGGGCTTCACCGGCGGGGCGGTGGGAGCGGCCACTCGCTCCCTGGAGAGATTCACTGTCACGCCCCAAGCCTTAGCCGGAAACGGTAAGTCCTCCACTCGAATCGCCCTAAGGCACCCCAAGAAGAAAGCGCCCCGGGCCGATACCGGCCCGGGGCGCCCAGGGCGCCGTACCGCTACGAATGCGTCCGCAGCAGCGTGCGCATCGTCCGCATCGCCACCGACAGGTTCGCGAGGTCGAACGCCTCGGAACTCTGGATCTCCTCCAGAGTGGTGCGGGCCCGGCCGAGGATCGCCGCGTTCTTCTGCTCCCAGGCCTTGTAACGCTGCTCGGGCGTCGAGTCGCCGTCGCCCACCGCCAGGACGTCGGCGGTCAGCGCCGCGTGCGCCGCGTACAGGTCCTCGCGGATCGCGGCGCGGGCCATGGACTGCCAGCGGTCGGCGCGGGGCAGCTCGATGATGCGGTCCATGAGCTGGGTGATCCGCAGCCGGTCGGCGAGGTCGTAGTAGACCTCGGCGACGTCCAGCGGCTCCCGGCCCATGCGGTCGGCGACCGAGACGATGTCGAGCGTCGGGAAGGCGGAGGAGAACCCGGCCACGCGCGTGGCGAGTTCGTCCGGCACGCCGGCGTCCGTCAGCTCGTCGTAGATCTTCTGGTACCACTCCAGGTCCGCGCCGCGCAGCAGCTTCGGCAGCTGCCCCCAGACCTGCTCGACCCGGTCGGCGAAGAAGTCGACGGTCTCGGCGAGCTGAAGCGGCTGCGGCCGGTTGTTGAGCAGCCAGCGCGTGCCGCGCTCCACCAGGCGGCGCGAGTGCAGCCGGATACGGGTCTGGACGTCGGCCTCGACCTTGTTGTCGAGCGCCTCGACCCCGTCCCACACCGGCGACTGGCGGAAGATCTCCCGGGCCGCCGTCTGCGCCCGCACGATCTCCTCCAGTGACGCGCCGGTCTCCTCGCGCAGCCGGTGCAGATACGTCGTACCGCCCGTGTTGACCGTGTCGTTGACCAGGACCGTCGTGATGATCTCGCGGCGCAGCGGGTGTCCGTCGAGACGGTCCGGGAACTGCTCGCGCAGCGCGGTCGGGAAGTAGCAGTGCAGCAGGCCCCGCAGGTACGGGTCGTCGGGCAGCGAGGTGTGCAGCAGCTCCTCGGCGACCGTGATCTTCGTGTACGCCAGCAGGACGGCCGTCTCCGGGCTGGTCAGACCCTGCCCCTGGGCGAGCCGCTCGCGGATCTGCCGGTCGGTGGGCAGGAACTCCAGAGCCCGGTCGAGGTGCCCCTCCCTGACCAGGTGCTTCATGAAGCGCTGCTGGGCGTGGAGCATGTCCTTGGACTGGGCGAGGGCGTTGGAGATCGCCGTGTTCTGCGCGTAGTTGTTGCGCAGCACCAGGTGGCCGACCTCGTCGGTCATCTCGGCGAGCAGCTTGTTGCGCTGCTTGACGGTCATGTCGCCGTCCGCGACCAGGCCGTTGAGCAGGATCTTGATGTTCACCTCGTGGTCGGAGGTGTCCACGCCCGCGCTGTTGTCGATGGCGTCGGTGTTGATCCGGCCGCCGTGCAGCGCGAACTCGATCCGGCCGAGCTGGGTCAGGCCCAGGTTGCCACCCTCGCCGACGACCTTGACGCGCAGGTCCTTGCCGTCGACGCGGATGGCGTCGTTGGCCTTGTCGCCGACGTCCGCGTTGGACTCGGTGGAGGACTTGACGTACGTACCGATGCCGCCGTTCCACAGCAGGTCCACCGGGGCCTGGAGGATGGCCTTCATCAGGTCGGCCGGGGTCAGCTTGGTGACCTTGGCCTCGATGCCGAGGGCCTCGCGGATGTGGGCGTTGACCGGGATCGCCTTGGCCGTACGCGGGAAGATTCCGCCGCCGGCCGACAGCAGCTCCTTGTTGTAGTCCTCCCAGCTGGACCGCGGCAGCTCGAACAGGCGGCGGCGCTCGGCGTAGGAGGTGGCCGCGTCCGGGTTCGGGTCGATGAAGATGTGCCGGTGGTCGAAGGCGGCCACCAGGCGGATGTGCTCGGAGAGCAGCATGCCGTTGCCGAACACGTCACCGGACATGTCACCGATGCCGACGACCGTGAAGTCCTCGGCCTGGGTGTCCACGCCCAGCTCCCGGAAGTGCCGCTTGACGGACTCCCAGGCGCCGCGCGCGGTGATGCCCATGCCCTTGTGGTCGTAGCCGGCCGAGCCGCCGGAGGCGAAGGCGTCGCCGAGCCAGAAGTTGTACTTCTCGGCGACCCCGTTGGCGATGTCCGAGAAGGTCGCCGTGCCCTTGTCGGCGGCGACGACCAGGTACGTGTCGTCCTCGTCGTGCCGGACGACGTCCGCCGGGGGCACGACCTCGCCGGCCACCATGTTGTCGGTGATGTCGAGCAGCGCCGAGATGAACGTCTTGTAGCTGGCGATACCCTCGGCCATCCACGCGTCGCGGTCGACGCTCGGGTCGGGCAGCTGCTTGGCGACGAAGCCGCCCTTGGCGCCGACCGGCACGATGACGGTGTTCTTCACCATCTGCGCCTTGACCAGGCCGAGGATCTCCGTACGGAAGTCCTCACGGCGGTCGGACCAGCGCAGACCGCCGCGCGCGACCTTGCCGAAGCGCAGGTGCACGCCCTCGACGCGCGGCGAGTACACCCAGATCTCGAACGCCGGGCGCGGCGCCGGCAGGTCGGGGATGGCCTGCGGGTCGAACTTCATGGAGACGTAGTCGTGCGGCTTGCCGCCCGCCGCCTCCTGGAAGAAGTTGGTCCGCAGCGTCGCCTTGATGACGGTGAGGAACGACCGGAGGATCCGGTCCTCGTCGAGCGAGGCCACCTGGTCGAGGGCCGCGTCGACCTCCTCCAGCAGCGCGTCCACGATCTCGTGCCCCGCCCGCTGCCGGTCCGGCGACATCCGCGCCTCGAACAGGGAGACGAGCAGGCGGGTGGTGTGGACGTTGTTGCGGAGGGTGTCCTCCATGTAGTCCTGGCTGAACGTGGACGCCGCCTGCCGCAGGTACTTCGCGTACGCCCGCAACACCATCGCCTGGCGCCAGGTCAGCCCGGCGCTCAGCACCAGGGCGTTGAAGCCGTCGTTCTCCGCCTTGCCGGTCCAGGTGGCGGAGAAGGCGTCCTGGAACCGCTCGCGGGCGTCGTCGCCGAAGTAGTCCCCGCCGCCCCGGGAGCGGGGCATCCGCAGGCCGAAGTCGTAGATCCAGGCCACGCTCCGATCCGTGCAGCGCAACTCGTACGGCCGTTCGTCGACGACCTCGACGCCGAGCCGGTTGAGGACCGGCAGCACCGCCGACAGGGAGATGGCGTCGCCCGTGCGGTAGATCTTGAAGCGACGCTCCTCGGGAGCGGCGCCCACCGGCTCGTAGAGGCTGAGCGCGAAGTCCTTGCCCTCCTCTTCGTTCAGCTGTTCGAGGTGAACGAGGTCGGCGACCGCGGCGCGCGGGTTGTGGTCGGCCTTGTAGCCCTCGGGGAAGGCGTGCGCGTACCGGCGCATCAGTTCCGCCGCGCGCTCCTCGCCGAGCTCGGCGTTGAGCGCCTCGGCGAAGGCGTCCTCCCAGGAGCGGGCGGCCTCCACCAGCCGGGCCTCGATGCGCTCCTTGTCGGCGTCGGACAGCTCGGGCAGCTCCGTGCCCTGCGGGACCCGGACCACGAAGTGCAGCCGGGACAGGATCGACTCGGTGTTCCAGGCCGTGAAGTCGACGCTGATGCCGCCCAGTTCCTCCTTCAGGATCTCGATGATCCGCAGGCGGACGGCCGTGGTGTAGCGGTCGCGCGGCAGGTAGACGAGGGCGGAGTAGTAGCGCCCGTACTCGTCCTGGCGCAGGTAGAGCCTCAGCCGCCTGCGCTCCTGGAGGTAGAGGACGGAGGTGACGATGGCCCGCAGCTCGTCGACCGGGGTCTGGAACAGCTCGTCGCGCGGGTACGTCTCCAGGATCTGGAGCAGGTCACGCCCGTCGTGGCTGTTGGGCGAGAACCCGGCCTGTTCGAGGACCTCCTCGACCTTGCGCCGGATGACCGGGACCCGGCGCACGGACTCGGTGTAGGCGGCGGAGGAGAACAGCCCGAGGAACCGCCGCTCGCCGACGACGTTGCCCTCGGCGTCGAACTTCTTCACCCCGATGTAGTCCAGGTACGACGGCCGGTGCACGGTCGCCCGGCTGTTCGCCTTGGTCAGGACGAGCAGCTTGTGCTCGCGCGCCTTGGCCCGGGCGTCGGCGGGCAGCCGCTCGAAGGACGGGCTGACCGGGTGGCTCTCCTGGTCGGAGTGGTGCGGGTCGGCGCGAAGGATGCCGAGGCCGGTGCCGGGCACGGCGGCCAGCGAGTCGTCCCCGCGCAGTTGGTACTCGCGGTAGCCGAGGAAGGTGAAGTGGTCGTCGGCCAGCCAGCGCAGCAACTCGCGGGCCTCCTCGACCTGGGGTCCGGGCAGGTCGCCGGGGGTGGGCTCGTCCGGCAGCCCCTCCGCCAGCCGGGTCGCCGCTTCCCGCATCTTGCCCCAGTCCTCGACGGCCTCACGGGCGTCGGACAGCACCCGCAGCAGGTCGGCGGTGATCTGCTTCAGATCGGCCCGGTCGGTCTCACGGTCGATCTCGACATGGATCCAGGACTCGACGTGCGCGTCGTGCGGAAGATCGCCGAGGCCGGTCGCGGGAGAGGGCAGCACCTCGATGAGCTTGCCGGTGACATCGCGCCGCACGACGAACTGCGGGTGGATGACGACGTGGATCCCGCGCCCCTGCCGCGTCAGCTCGTTGGTGACGGAGTCGACGAGGAAGGGCATGTCGTCGGTGACGACCTCGACGACGGAGTGGCTGCACGTCCACCCGTTCTCTTCGACCGTCGGAGTGTGCACCCGCACGTTGGCCGTGCCCTGGGGGCGATTCTCGGCCAGCCGGTAGTGCGAGACGGCGGCTCCGAAGACATCGACCGGGTCGCGGTCGGTGAGGTCCTCCGGGGCCGTGTGCAGGTAGTAACGCTGGAGGAACGAGAGCAGCGACGCGCGGTCCGGGGCCTCCTGGGCGTCTGGGGTCTCCTCGCCCGTCGACCCGGTCGGTAGGTGCCCCCCGACCGGGCTGTTCTCAGCAACCCGGGCGGCCCTCTCGAGCAACTCGGCCTTGGCTTCGTCCAGCTTGGTCTGCATTGTCCTCTGGCTCCTGTCGCGCGCCGTTGCGTGACGTAGAAGGAAGTACGGCCTCTGCGCTTACGACGTCACGTCGTGACACGGGGTATCCGGTCTGTTCCGACGCTATGCCGCAAGGTGAGATGAGCGGGGGTGTCTGAGCCAATCTTGAGCTGCCCCACGGGTGTGAGGCTGCTCTCTGCGACGCCTCGGTCCGGGTGGTGCTCGGCGTCCCGGGAGTCCTCGAAGCCCCGTCCCGCCCGCGAAGACCAGCGACCGCCGCCCGGTCACGGATGTGGTCCGTGCTCTCCGGGCGCAGGGCAGGGACGACGATGTCCCCGCGAACTATCGCGCTGATCACGCCACCAAGGCTATCGCTCCTTACAGGGGGCCCGTCATGAGCCGTATGTGTACAAAACCAGGCCTGGAAGTTTGACGTTTTGCACAGTGCCACTACAGGGCGACGGGCCTGGCTGCGGCCAGTCGTGCCGCTGGGGCGATAGGGGGCCCCTGCTCGAGCGAAGCCGAGAGCTTGGGGGAGGGTGGGCGCGGCGGTACCCCGCCACGCGGGGCTGCGGACCCACCCGGCCCCAGCAGCAACGCCGAGCAGCTGACTACGCCGCCAGCCGCTCGGCCTCCGCCACGGCCTCCTGAAGCGTGTCCACGACCGGCACTCCCACTGCCTCCAGACTCGCCCGACTGTGTGACCCGCCGGTATACAGCACAGCCCGAGCCCCCACATGCTCCGCAGCCACCGCGTCATCCGCCGCATCCCCGATCACGACGGTCCGCTCAGGATCCACCCTCAGTGACCCCAGATGCCGCACCATGTGCTCGGCCTTGCTGCCCCCCGACGGCCCGGTCCGCCCGTCCACCCGTATGAAGTGCGGCTCGATCCCGAACCCCCGCACCAACGGCACAAGCTCCTCGTGCACGTACATGCTCAGAATCGACTGACTGCGCCCGGCCGACCGCCACCCCGCCAGCAGCTCCACGGCTCCCACCGTCAGCCCGCACGCCACCCGGTGCTCCGCGTAGTACCGATGGAAGATGTCGTCCATGACCTCCCACTCGGCCTCGGTCGGCAGCCGCCCGATCAGCCGCTCGTAGAACTTCGGCACCGGCACGCAGTACAGCTCCCGGTACTTCTCCAGCGTCAGCGGCTCCAGCCCCAGCTCGGCGAACGCCGCGTTCGTCGCCCCGATGATCGCGTCGATGTCATGGAACAGCGTCCCGTTCCAGTCCCAGACAATGTGCGCGCCCGTGTGCTTCCCCATGCCCCAAAACGTACCCGGCACCACTGACAATCAAGAGACGGCAACTCAACGCGCCCCCCTGAATGCCGAGAGCACCCGCCCCGGCTCGCTCAGTCCCCGCGCCCCACCAGGTTCGGGATCTCCTGCGTGGCGAACCACAGCAGCTCGTGGTCCTCCGCCCCGTCCACGACGAACTGCGCGTCGTCGTCCCCGCCGTCCGCCGCCGGCAGCGCCTCGGCCGCCGCCGTCACATCCGCCTCCGCATCCGCCGCGTCGACATGCACGGACGCCGCCTTGGCCAGTGGTACGGCGCCGGCGACCCGTACCTCCCCCAGCGCCGCCGGGTCGAGCCCCCGGTCGGGATCCGCGCTCGCGGCCCGGTCGGGCACGTCCACGGCCACCACGACCCGCCGACGCGGCGCCTCCGGCTCGGCCGCCAGCAGCCGCAGCGAGGCCAGCGCGGCCCGGCTCAGCGCCGCGTACTCCAGTTCCTCGATGTCGTCGGAGAGGTACCACTCGCGCAGCCCGGGCGTCACGGCGTACGCGACGAACGGCCCGGCTCCCAGCTCACCCGTCCTGTACGCCTCGGCGAGACCGGGGAGGGTCAGGGGCACGTAGACACGCATGGCTGGCTGCTTCTTTCGTGGTCGTTTCATGGTCGGAGGGTTCCGGAGGGGCTTCAGGATACGTGCGGGGCGTCCCCTTTCGAGTTCCGTCCCGTGACACCGGACGCGGCAACTCCAGGCCTGGCATTCACCCGGGCGCATCCCCGCGCTGACCGGCTCCATGCCCTCCACACCACCCGGATAGGTGAACATTCCGGCGCCCGCCACGCGAGGCCCGCTTCCTTGCCCTTGCCCCCGTTGACCCCGTACAAGATCACCAACCGGAAGTTACTCCCCGGTATCCACCGGGCTCACGAAACGGGGACCCCATGAACAAGGTCATGACCAGGGCACAACAGCGCCCGGCCGTCCGCCCACCAGCCCGCCGCGACCCACGCCGCCCCGGCGGCAGCACCACCCCGCGCACCCCCGGCAGCACGACTCCACGCACCCTCGGGAGCCCCACTACTCCCCGCACCCCCGGCGGCGCCGCCCCGCCACGCACCCCGGGCGGAGGCCCCGCCCGCACGCCGGCTGCCGACGGCCGCCCTCCGGGCTCTGCCCGCACCGCGAGGCCCCGCACCCGTCCCACGGACACCCGCCCACCGTCCCCCTCGGCCACCCCCACAGCCCCCCGCAGGGCGCCACGAACCACCGCCCCGCCCTCCCGGGACACCGCACCACGCGTCCCGGCCCAGCACCCCCGCCGTCCGGCCCCCCACCCTCTCCCCACCGACCTCTTCGCCGACCTCCTCCTCGCCGTCCTCAGCGGCCACCGCCCCGTCCACTCGATGCTCCGCCACACCCGGGGCCGCGCCTACGACGAACTGGCCTGGCTCGCCGAGCGTGGCCCCCTGCGCACCCGCGGCGCCCGCCCCGTCGTCCGGGACATCGGCTACTTCGAACCCCGCCCCGGCGCCATCGAGGCCTTCGCCCGCATCGGCGCCGGCGACCGGCTGCGCGCGATGGCCTTCCGCCTGGAACTCGGCCAGGACCTCCGCTGGCGCTGCACGGCGGTGGAACTCGGCGGCCCCCGCCCACCCCGCGCAGAGGCCGACTGAGCCATCACACAAGGCCACAGAACCGCCGATCCACCACAGCCGAAGGGCCGGACACCCTCAGGTGCCCGGCCCTTCAGCCGCTACGGTGCCTCAGCGACCGTCACTTCTTACGACGCCCCCGGGTCCGCGCCTGCTTGCGGCGCTCCGCGCGCGTGAGGCCGTCGGCCTCGGAACGCACCGGCTCGTCGTCGGTGGCGAAGTCACCCTCGATGGTGCCGCCCTCACCGTCGACCGTCGGCGCGGAGAAGTGGAGGTTGCGCCGCTGCGGGGCGTCGAGCCCCTTGGCACGGATCTCCGGCCGCCCACCGGCCTGCGCCGGCACCGCGTCATGCTTCTCCAGGTCGGCCACCGGCTTGGTGTCCTCGACGGGGACCTCCTCGACCTGCTGCTCGACCTGGACCTCCAGGTTGAACAGGTAGCCGACGGACTCCTCCTTGATGCCCTCCATCATCGCGGTGAACATGTCGAAGCCCTCGCGCTGGTACTCGACCAGGGGGTCCTTCTGCGCCATCGCGCGCAGGCCGATGCCCTCCTGGAGGTAGTCCATCTCGTAGAGGTGCTCGCGCCACTTGCGGTCGAGGACCGACAGCACGACCCGGCGCTCCAGCTCACGCATGATCTCGGAGCCGAGCTGCGCCTCGCGCGCCTCGTACTGCGCGTGGATGTCGTCCTTGATGGAGTCGCCGATGAACTCGGCGGTGAGCCCGGCCCGGTCGCCGGCCGTCTCCTCCACCTCCTCGACGGTGACGTTGCACGGGTAGAGCTGCTTGAAGGCGCCCCACAACCGGTCGAGGTCCCAGTCCTCGGGGAAGCCCTCGGCGGTCTCGGCCTGGACGTAGGCGTCGATGGTGTCGTCCATGAAGTGCTGGATCTGCTCGTGCAGGTCCTCGCCCTCCAGGACGCGGCGCCGCTCGCCGTAGATGACCTCGCGCTGGCGGTTGAGGACCTCGTCGTACTTCAGGACGTTCTTGCGGGTCTCGAAGTTCTGCTGCTCGACCTGCGACTGGGCGGAGGCGATCGCGCGCGTGACCATCTTGTTCTCGATCGGCACGTCGTCCGGGACGTTCGCCATCGACATCACGCGCTCGACCATCTGGGCCTTGAACAGCCGCATCAGGTCATCACCCAGGGAGAGGTAGAAACGGGACTCGCCCGGGTCGCCCTGACGGCCGGAACGACCGCGCAGCTGGTTGTCGATCCGCCGCGACTCGTGCCGCTCGGTGCCCAGCACGTAGAGCCCGCCGAGCCTCTCGACCTCTTCCTTCTCGGCCCGGACGGCCTTCTCGGCCCGCTCGAGCGCCTCGGGCAGGGCCTGTGCCCACTCCTCGATGTGCTCCTCGGGGTCAAGGCCGCGCTGCCGCAGCTCGGCCTCGGCGAGGTCCTCGGGGTTGCCGCCGAGCTTGATGTCCGTACCACGGCCGGCCATGTTCGTCGCCACCGTGACAGCGCCCTTGCGCCCGGCCTGGGCGACGATCGTCGCCTCCCGGTCGTGCTGCTTGGCGTTGAGCACCTCGTGCTGGATGCCACGCTTGCTGAGCTGCTGCGAGAGGTACTCGGACTTCTCGACGGAGGTGGTGCCGACGAGGATCGGCTGGCCCTTGCGGTGCTTCTCCTCGATGTCGTCGACGACCGCCTCGAACTTGGCGACCTCGGTCCGGTAGATCAGGTCCGACTGGTCCTTGCGGACCATCGGCCGGTTGGTCGGGATCGGCACCACGCCGAGCTTGTAGATCTGGTGGAACTCGGCGGCCTCGGTCATCGCCGTACCGGTCATGCCGCAGAGGCCGGGCTGTTCCTTGCCGTTGTGGTCGTGGCGCTTGTAGAGGCGGAAGAAGTTCTGGAGGGTGATCGTGGCGAGCGTCTGGTTCTCGTCCTTGATCGGCACCCCTTCCTTGGCCTCGATCGCCTGGTGCATGCCCTCGTTGTAACGGCGGCCCGCGAGGATACGTCCGGTGTGCTCGTCGACGATCATGACCTCGTCGTCGATGATGACGTAGTCCTTGTCCTTCTTGAAGAGCTCCTTGGCCTTGATGGCGTTGTTCAGGTAGCCCACCAGCGGGGTGTTCACCGACTCGTAGAGGTTGTCGATGCCCAGCCAGTCCTCGACCTTGGCGACACCGGACTCGTGGATGGCGACCGTGCGCTTCTTCTCGTCGACGTCGTAGTCGCCGGTCTCCTCGATGCCCTTGAGCGGCTGACCCGCCTCGCCGCGCTTGAGGCGCTTGACCAGCTTGGCGAAGTCGCCGTACCACTTGGTGGCCTGGTCGGCCGGACCGGAGATGATCAGCGGCGTACGGGCCTCGTCGATGAGGATGGAGTCGACCTCGTCGACGATGGCGAAGTTATGGCCGCGCTGGACGAGCTCGTCCTGGGACCACGCCATGTTGTCGCGCAGGTAGTCGAAGCCGAACTCGTTGTTCGTGCCGTACGTGATGTCGCAGGCGTACTGCTCGCGGCGCTGAGCCGGCGTCATGTTGGCGAGGATGCAGCCGACCTCCAGGCCCAGGAAGCGGTGGACGCGGCCCATCATCTCGGAGTCACGCTCGGCCAGGTAGTCGTTGACCGTGATGATGTGGACGCCCCCGCCGGACAGCGCGTTCAGATACGCCGGCAGCGTGCCGACGAGGGTCTTGCCCTCACCGGTCTTCATCTCGGCCACGTAACCCATGTGCAGGGCGGCTCCGCCCATCATCTGCACGTCGTAGTGACGCTGGCCGAGGACGCGCTTGGCGGCCTCGCGGACGGTGGCGAACGCCTCGGGCAGCAGGTCGTCCAGGCTCTCACCATCGGCGTACCGCTGCTTGTACTCATCGGTGAGGGCCCGCAGCTCGGCGTCGGAGAGGTCGACGAAGTCCTCTTCGATGGAGTTGACCTGGTCCGCGATGCGGTGCAGCTTGCGCAGGATCTTGCCTTCGCCTGCACGCATGATCTTGGAGAGGACGGACACGGGGGTTGGTCTCCTTGCCGGTCGGGCCTGGGACGGTCGGTTACCACTTGACTTACTGAGCAACGGCCATCGTATGCGAGGACCCCACCGCGCCGGGAGGGCCTGCCGCGAGGGCGACCGTCCGCTGCTTCATTTCGCTTTCACTCTGCTTCAGAGGGGACAACGTCCGGGCCCCTCGGATGGTGCCGCATCCCCCGTCCGAATTAAGCGAAGAGCGATCAGGCCCTCACCCACAGCAAACACATGGCACTTTCACGGGTCCCCCGACCACAATCGGCCGATGGACCCCGTCACACTCACCACGGACCGCCTCCTGCTGCGCACGGTCGGCCCCCAGGACACCGACGCGGTGTACGACGCCTGCCAGGACCCCGACATCCAGCGCTGGACCACGATCCCCTCGCCGTACCTCCGCGAGAACGCCGAGGCCTTCACGGAACAGTTGGTCCCCGACGGCTGGGCGGACGGATCCATGTACACCTTCGGCGTCTTCCCCCACTCCGGAGAACTCGCCGGCATGCTCGGCATCACCATGCACGCCCTGGGCGTGGGCGAGATCGGCTTCTGGGCCGCCAAGCAGCACCGCTCCAACGGCTACATCACGGAAGCCGCCCTCACCACCTGCCGCTGGGCCTTCGTCCACGCCGCCGTCGACCGCATCGAATGGCGTGCCGAGGTGGGCAACCGCGCCTCCCGCGCGGTAGCGGAACGAGCCGGCTTCACGATCGAAGGCACGCTGCGCGCCGCGACCAGCAACAAGGGCGTACGCCGCGACACCTGGGTCGGCTCCCTGCTCCCGTCGGACATGGGCCTCCCGTCGACGGCCCCGTACTTGCCGGCGCCTGCGTAGCGGGCTGATCTGCTGGCAATCGTGCCGCTAAGGGCGGCACGGGTGGGCGCAGCGGCACCCGCTGCGACGGGCTGCGAACCCACCCCACCCCACCCCAGCCCCGACGCGCAGCACCGACACCCAACCCCGCAGCTCACGCCACCTCTGTCAGTCCCACCCCCTATCGTGCAAAACCATGACCACCCCGCGCCCCGCAACAGAGCTCTCCGCAGACGAGGCCCGCCGACTGGCGCTCCGCGCCCAGGGCTTCCTCGGCGCCCCACCCCGCCGCTCCGGCGTCCGCGGCATCCTCCGCCACCTTGGCGCGATACAGCTCGACACCATCTCGGTCCTGGCCCGCTCCCACGAACTCGTCCCGTACGCCCGCCTGGGCGCGGTAGGCCGAAAGACAGTGGAGACCGCGTACTGGAAGCCTGCGATTTCCGGCGGGCCTTCGGCACGACCCCACGCCTTCGAGTACTGGTCCCACGCGGCCTGCATCCTCCCCATCGAGGAGTGGCCCCACTTCGCCTTCCGCCGCCGCGCCTACCGCAACCGCCCGCACTGGAACCACGAGCTGCCGGACGGCGCCTACGACGAGGTCATCAAGCAGCTCCGCGACGAAGGCCCCCTCACGGCGACGGAGTTGGGCGGCGCGAAGAAGACGAACGACTGGTGGGACTGGTCCGGCTCGAAGGTCGCCGTCGAGCGCGCCCTGATGTACGGCGAGGTGGTCTGCGTGGAGCGCCGCGGCTGGAAGCGCGTGTACGACCTCGCCGAGCGCGCGATCCCCGAGGACCTGCTGCATGACGAACTGGACGACACCGAGTGCCTGCGCCGTCTGGTCCGCCTGGCGGGCCAGGCCCTCGGCGTCGGCACGCGCGCGGACATCGCCGACTACCACCGCCTCAAGGGCGAGCAGGTCGACGCGGTGATCGCCGACTCAGGCCTCGTCCCGGTCACGGTCGAGGGCTGGGGCAAGCCCGCCTGGGCCGATCCCGCGGCCCTGGAGACACCCCCGCGCGGCCGCCACCGCACCACGCTCCTCTCGCCCTTCGACTCCCTGATCTGGGAGCGGGCGCGCACGGAGCGGATCTTCGGCTTCACCCACCGCCTGGAGGCCTACGTCCCCAAGCAGAAGCGGGTGTACGGCTACTTCGCGATGCCGGTCCTGGCCGGCGGCCGGCTCGTCGGCCGCGTGGACCCGGCCCGCGAGGGCGGCACGCTGGTGGCCAAGCAGGTCACGCTCGACGGCGCGAAGGCGGTCCCGGCCGTCGCCCAGGCCCTGGCCGAGGCGGCGACCTGGGTGGACTGCACGGACGTACGCGTGGAGCTGGTCGACACACCGGACCTGCGCGAGCCCCTCGTGAAGGAACTCGCCCGCATCCTCGTCTGAGCCCTACCGGATCAAGGGCTCACCGGATCTCGAGGATCTTCTCCCGCATCGCGTACACCACCGCTTCCATCCTGGAGTGCAGCTGAAGCTTCTCCAGGATGTTGCGCACGTGGTTCTTCACGGTGTTCTCGGAGATGAACAGCTCCTTGGCGATATCGCGATTGTTCATCCCCGTCGCGACGAGTTTGAGGACTTCCAGCTCGCGGTCCGTCAGCCGCGGCGCGGGCACCAGCCGGCGCTCGTCCGTGCGCTGGATCATCGACTTGAACTCGGTGAGCAGCTTCGACGCCATGGACGGGCTGATCTGCGACTGCCCGTCGGCCACGGCGCGAATGGCGGTGGCCACCTCGTCCGTCGAGATCTCCTTGAGGAGATAGCCGGTCGCGCCCGCCTTGATGGCGTCGTAGAGGTCGGCTTCCTCGTCGCTGATCGTCAGCATGATGATCTTGGCACTGGGGGCGACCTCCTTGATGGAGGTGCAGGCCTCGATCCCGCCGCGCTTGGGCATCCGCACATCCATCAGGACGATGTCGGGCAGCAGATCGGCGGCCTTCTCGACGGCCTCGGCACCGTCGCCCGCCTCCCCGACGACCTGGATGTCCTCCTCGGCCGCCAGCACGATCTCCAGGCCACGGCGGAACAGGGCGTGGTCGTCGACCACAAGGACTCTGATCGGTTCCTTGCGTGGAGAGCCCGTGTCCGGGCCCATGCCGACGACGCCGTCGTCGGCATCCTCGTCACGCATCGGTCCGAAACTGTCCGCCATCGTTCCTCCCCCTGAAGGCTGTGGCCTGTGGTCCTGAGCCATCGCCAACCCAGAGCAACGGCCCACCGGTTGGGCCGTGGCCAACCATGATTTCATGCCTGGACGACACCAGGGTGACGGAGCGGGGCGCCAAGTGGTCGCACGGGGGTGCCCCTGGGGGCGCATACGCGCTCCAGGGGCACCTGAATCCGCTGTCACCCGGCATGGTCAGCCGCCGAGCGCACCCCCCGCGTCGGGCGAGTGCGCCTGTGTGACCATCGTGTCCGTCCTGAGGTGGATCACGCCGTAGTCGTAGGCGTGCCGTCGGTAGACGACACTCGGTTCCTTGGTCTCGGAGTCGACGAACAGGTAGAAGTCGTGCCCGACCAGTTCCATCTCGTAGAGAGCCTGGTCGAGGGTCATGGGGGCTGCGACGTGGGTCTTCTCGCGGACGACGATGGGGCCGTCACCCTGCACTTCGAGTGAGCCGATCTTCTTCGTGGGGACGGCCTCTTCCGGCTCCTCCGCCGGAGTCGGTACCAGGCCGTTTCCGTTGAGCGTCGCCACGCCCGGGACGTGGTCGGCGACCTCCGCGGCCGAGATCCGGCGCGCGCCACGGCGCGAGAACCGCTTGTCGTGCTGCCTGCGCAGCCGGGCTTCCAGCTTTTCCGCCGCCAGGTCGAGAGCCGCGTACGGATCGCTCGCCGCTGCCTCCGCCCGGATCACCGGACCGCGGGAGCGGAGCGTGATCTCCACTCGGTCACAACGGTCGGCCTGCCTGGGGTTGGGCTCCTTGGACACCTCGACGTCGAGGCTGATCACCTTGCCATCGAGCTTCTGGATCTTCTCCAGCTTCAGCTTCTCGGCCACGTGCTTCCGGAACCGCTCGGGCACCTCGGTCTTGCGGCCCTTGACGACGATGTCCACGCAGAACTCCGTTCCCGGATCGCTCCGCTTCGGTGCGGAGCGTCTCCCTTTTGCACCAGGTTCCGGTGTGCCCCGGAACCTCGGACTCGGTGACGTCCACCTCCTCCCCCGTGGGCGAGACCTCCACTCCACCGTCGCGAGTGATGAAGAAAAACCCGCGGCACGGCATTCGGATTTGAGAGGTGTGGCCTGCGGCTTTCCCTCTCAACCGAACATATCTCGCCCGGACGGATGTCGTCACCCTCTACTGCGGCGTACCTCCGTTCAGGTGAATAAGCCTTCTTGTTACCTGCAACGACGCAAGATCTCAGTCAGTTCCGGTTTATTTGGAAAGAGTCCGGTGATGCCGCGACCACTGCCGCACACACCACGTCAACGACTCCGCCGGCGTCGCCCGCGCCCGCCATTCCCTGCCGGCCGGGCCGCCGGCCCGTCCTCTCTCGCCTTGATCCGACGTTCTGTTCCTCTCTGCTTTCCCACGTCTCTCCCCCGTACACGGCCACGGTCCTCGCAGCGTTCGAAACCGGCCCCGCCGCCCGCACCGCCCGCGCGGCCTCCGCCAAGGACGCCCCCGTGGTCATCACGTCGTCGACGAGGACGACCGGCCCACCGGAGAGCAGCCGGGCACCACCGGGCACCACCGCCAGCGCGCCCGCGAGATTGTCCCGTCGCTGCCGGGAGTTGAGCTCCGACTGGTCGGCCACGGCCCGCCGCTGCCGCAGCACGCCGAGCACCCGGGCCGGCACCCCGCTCCGCCGCAGCTCCCCAGCCGCCGCGAGCGCGATCCGTCGCGCGGGATCATGCCCCCGGGCCCGCACGGCCCGCCGCCCCGACGGCACGGGCACGAGCAGCACAGGAGCCCCGACGCCCCGGGACCACGCTCCCTCGGCCCCGGCCCAGGAGCCGCCCCACGCCTTCCGAAGCCCCGCCCGCACGGCTCCCGCCAAGGCCACCCCGAGGGGGCCGGCGAGCGTCAGGGCACCCCGTTCCTTGTGGGCCAGCAGCGTCGCCCGCACCTCGTCCGCGTACCGAGCCGCCGCGTGCACCGCGGGCAACCCGGGCGGCTCCGGCACCGGCCGTACCCGGCGTGCCGCGACTCCGCTCAGCACCGCACGGCACTCCGGGCAGAGCACCGTACGAGGCCTCCCACAGCCTCCGCACTCGGCCGGCAGCACCAGGTCGGTGAGGTCCTGCCACCACCCCCGCATGGCCACCACTGTGCCGCCCCGGGCCCTCTCCGGCCACCCCTGTGGACAACGGCCTGTGGACAACTCCTCACCAGGCGAACCGTTCGTCCCCCACACGAGTGGCGGCCCTGTGGGACCGCTCCGTGGGACCTGGGGAGGGCTCCGGGACGGCCCGTGGGACGGCCTGCAAGGCGCCCCCGCGACGAACTCCCGGCCGACCCCGCTCCCGAAAGACATCGGCCGCCCCTCCCGGGCCTCACCCGGCAGAAGCGGCCGCCACCACAAGCGCACCTCGGGACCGGCCACGGAGGCGCCACGCCACAGGCGCGCCCCCGGGCACCGGCCACCCGGAGGCGCCACACCTCACCCCGGATAGACCGGCGCCGTCCCCTCCGTCACCTTCTGCCACTGCGCACCCGACGGCAGCCGGACGATCCCGTCCACCGAGTACGCCACCAGTGGCAGCCGGTCGTCCTCCGCGGCGGTGACCTCCTTCACGCCGGTCAGGGCCGCGGGCGCCGGTACGTCCGGCGTGGAGCCGTCGACCTGGACGTACCGCATCTGCTCCACGCCACCGTGCTCGCGCCCGACCACCACCAGCCGGCTGTCCCCGGCCCACGACATGGCGGTGATCTCCTCCAACTCCGGGGTCGCGGAGCGCAGTTCCACCACGCTGACGGCCGACTGCTCGCCCGGCTTCCCCTCCCGCTCGATCAGCCCGATGAGCAGGGTCTTCTTGCCGCCCTTCTCCACGACGAGCGCGATCCGCACTCCGTCGGCCGCGACCCGCACGGCCTGGACCCGCCCGTCCAGATGCGGCGTGCGCACCTCCAGCGGATCGCCCTTGCCCTCCTCGAGCAGGAGCAGCCGGGGATTGTCCGGGTCACGGTCGGCCACCCACAGCCCGTCGTGGGCGTCCCAGCTGGGGGTGGTCAGCCGGTCCTTCTCGGTCGGGCCGTGGCTGCGCAGCACCGGCTCGCCCAGCGAACCGCCCGAGACCAGCGACCCCACGTACAGCGACTTGCCGTCGAGGCTGACACCGGCCGCGGTGTGCTCGTCGCGCGACACCGCCACCGACCGCAGCGCCGTGTCGCCCTCACCCAGCGCCCCCGGCGCCGGGTCCGGCTTCGTGTCGCTGACGCCCGCGGGGATCCGTACCAGCCGGTCCTTGGCGTCGACGAAGTACAGGAAGTCGGGGCTGCGCACCGAGCTCCGGAACGCGGCGGTGTCGACCGTTGCCTGTGTGAGCGAGCACAGCTCCGCTCCGCCGGCCCGCAGCTCGACCGCGTCCACCGCGGGGCTGAGGCTGTGCAGCGTGAACAGCAGCTGGGCCGCCATCTCCTCGCACCGGTTGGTGCCGACGCGCGCGGCCTTGTCGTTGAGCGGGACCGTCAGCTTGTTCCGGTCGTCGGGCGTCAGCGCGCCGGCGTCCTTCGTCAGCGCCGTCCCGGTGGGGAAGCTCGACCTGACCACGGGCCCGAGCCACCGCGTGGGCCCGCTCAGGACGGAGCGCACCATCTGCGTCATGGGATCGACCCGCCGGCGGACGTACACGGGGTCGGCGACCGCGGTGGGCTGGGTATCCGCCCCGGCCACCGTGGTATTCGAAGCGAAGTAGTACTTGTTGACGGACATGTAGTTGCGCTGGAAGTCCGACTCGCCCATGACGACGCCCTGCGGCAGCGCGTCGATCCGCCACTGCCCGCTCTTCTCGTCCTGCGTCAGGTGCACGGTCCTGCCGTACGCCCCGCTCGCCGGCGCGTACGACTGCTGCGCGTCCACCGTGGCCACCTTGGTGCCGGTCAGCATGTACGTGATCTCGCCTGTGTCCTCCCGGCCCCCCGCACTCTCGGCCTTGGCACCCGGCCCGTCCGTCAGCACCATCGTGGAAAGCTCCGGCCGCCACGTCTTGGCGGCCTCACGGGTCAGGTACTGCCGCGCGGTGTTGTAGTGCGGATCGTCGCTGGTGAGCGCCTCCAGGAAGCCCTGCACGATCTCCGAGGGCTGCGCGTCCTCACCCGGCGGCACGGCGAACACCCGCACCTGCGTCTCCTGGCGCGGTGTGGACTCCACACCCCGCAGATCCCCGCTGTCCGGCATCGAGGCACACCCCGCCAGCAGCAGGACGCCACCAGTGGCGTACGCCATCACGCGCGCGGGCGTACGCCGACCGCGCCCCCCACGGTCAGCGCCCACGAAATGCCTCCCCATGCCTGTCCGCCTTCTCCGACTCGGTTTCCCTGCCCGAGCCCGCGGATCCGTTGTCCCTGTCCGCGTCCCGCGGCCCGCTCGCGACCTGGTCCCGAGAGGGCCCAGCAGACCCACTCGGCCTGCCGTCGCCGGTCGTGCTCGCCGGACCGCTCACCGAACCGTTGCCGACCGCGTCTGACGAACCCCTCGCCACGTCATGGCCGTCCGCGCCCACCGGGTCGCTCGCGCCCGCGCCGCGAGCCGGCTGCTCCTGGGCCGTCTGCGGATCGTCCTGCCGCCGCGTGCCCGAGGCGGGCCGGGGCACCACGCGCGCGCCGTTGCCGGGCAGCGCCGTCGGATCGGCCGTGGGGGCCGCGGAGGGCGCACGCGGCGGTATCGGGTCCCGCGCCTGCCCCGACGGCCGCGGCCCGCTCGCCGACTGTGCCGGCACGGTCGCCCGCTTCTCGCCGTCCCCGCCGCCGCGCGGCAGACCGGCGTCTTCGAGCCCCCGGTTCCGCCGTGAGTCCTTGGGCTCCAGCGGTATCGGAGAGCCCCGCAGCGGCTCGTCCGCGGTCCTCGGCAGCGTCAGCCGGAACTGCGAACCGCCGCCCGGCTCGCCCCATGCCTGAAGCCAGCCGCCGTGCAGCCGCGCGTCCTCCAGGGCGATGGACAGCCCCAGGCCCGTACCACCCGTGGTACGCGCGCGTGCCGGGTCGGCCCGCCAGAAACGGCTGAACACCCGCGTCGCCTCGCCCGGCTTGAGCCCGACCCCGTAGTCCCGCACCGCGATCGCGACCGCACCGCCCGCCGCGGCGAGCTTGACGACGACATCCCTGCCCTCGCCGTGCTCGACGGCGTTCACGACGAGGTTGCGGAGCACGCGCTCCACGCGCCGGGCGTCGGCCTCGGCGACGACGGGCTGCTGGTCGCCCAGAACGCGGATCCTCGTGCCCTTGCGCTCCGCGAGCGGCTCCGCACCGCTGACCACCCGCCGTACGACGTCCCTGAGGTCTATCGGCTCCGCCTCCAGCGCCGCGGCACCCGCGTCGAACCGGCTGATCTCCAGCAGATCCGCGAGCAGCGACTCGAACCGGTCCAGCTGGTCGGCGAGCAGCTCCGCAGACCGCGCGGTCACCGGGTCGAAGTCCTCCCGCGCCTCGTGGATGACGTCCGCGGCCATCCGCACGGTCGTCAGCGGCGTACGAAGCTCGTGCGACACGTCCGACACGAACCGGCGCTGCATCCGCGACAGGTCCTCCAGCTGGCTGATCTTCAGCTGGAGATTCTGGGCCATCTTGTTGAAGGCCTCGCCGAGCCGCGCGATGTCGTCCTCGCCCGTGACCTTCATACGTTCCTGGAGCCGCCCGGCGGACAGCCGCTCGGCGATCCCCGCCGCCATCCGCACCGGCGTGACCACCTGGCGCACCACGAGCCAGGCGATGGCCCCCAGCAGGACGACGACGAACAGCCCGGCCGTCGCGAGAGTCCCCTTGACCAGGCTCAGCGACTTCTCCTCCTGGGTGAGCGGGAAGAGGTAGTAGAGCTGGTACGGGTCCCCGTTGGGGTCGTTGACCTGCTTGCCGATGGCCAGGCCCGGCTGGGAGTCCTTGGTCGCGTTGTTGTAGGTGATGCGGGTGTAGCTCTGCGCGGCCGTCGTACTGCTGCCGATCCGCTCGCGCAGGTCAGCGGGCACGCTCCTGCTCCAGTCCACCTCACCGGAGGCACGCTGGCCACGGCCGCCCGCGCCGTCCTCGTCGGAGGCCGGGAGCGTCACCACGTCGAAGGCGCCCTGGCCGCCGCTGGACAGCGAGGACACGAGGTCGCTCATCCACTCGCTGACGTTCTGCGAGGGACGCCCGTCCACCGTGGCGACGTCGTCGCCGGTCCCGCTCGCCGCCTCGTCGGCACGCTGCTTGGCCACCGCGAACCCACCCGTGGCCTGGCTCTGGGACGCCTTCACCTTGGCGTCCAGCAGGCCGTTGCGCACCTGCCCGATGACGACGAAGCCGAGCAGCAGGACCACGCCCAGCGACATCAGCAGCGTCGTGACGACGACCTTGAGCTGGATGTTGCGCCGCCACAGCCGCATGACGGGCAGCAACGGCCGGCGCACCCACCGCATGAACAGCCGGATGACCGGGCTGCCCTGGACCCCGCCCTGGAGCAGCAACCCGCTCTCCAGGAACCGCGCCCAGCGGGAACCCGCCTTCTTCCGCCCGACAGGCCGCCCCGGGCGGCCCCCGGACCGTCCGGGCGCCGAAGCGGCACTGTCGCCGGACATGTCAGCTCGGCCCTGCCTTGTACCCGACACCACGGACGGTCACCACGATCTCCGGCTTCTCCGGGTCCTTCTCGACCTTGGAGCGCAGCCGCTGCACGTGCACATTGACCAGACGCGTGTCCGCCGCGTGCCGGTAGCCCCACACCTGCTCCAGCAGCACCTCGCGCGTGAACACCTGCCACGGCTTGCGGGCGAGCGCGACCAGCAGGTCGAACTCCAGCGGCGTCAGCGCGATCGACTGCCCGTCCCGCTTTACGGAGTGCCCGGCCACGTCGATGACCAGGTCACCGATGGCGAGCTGCTCCGGAGCGGGCTCCTCCGACCTCCTGAGCCGCGCCCGGATCCGGGCCACCAGCTCCTTCGGCTTGAACGGCTTCACGATGTAGTCGTCGGCACCCGACTCCAGGCCCACGACGACATCGACGGTGTCGCTCTTCGCGGTCAGCATCACGATCGGCACGCCCGACTCGGCCCTGATCAGGCGGCACACCTCGATGCCGTCCCGGCCGGGCAGCATCAGGTCGAGCAGCACCAGATCCGGCTTGGCCTCGCGAAAGGCGGCCAGCGCCTTGTCGCCGTCGGCCACGAACGACGGCTCGAAACCCTCACCACGCAGCACGATGCCGAGCATCTCGGCCAGTGCGGTGTCGTCGTCGACGACAAGGACTCGTCCCTTCATAAACGACATCATCCCATTCTCATAACGGTGGCGAAGGCAGTGGTGAGGTAGGTCACCGGCAGTGACCATAGTCGCAGCAAGCGCTACTGTCTGCCCGCGCCCGCCCCCTGTTGATCTCGACAGCGGACGGCGGCGAGGCTCTCGCCCCCGCGAAGGGACGAGGTTGCCGGAGCCCGCACAACTCCGCACGCACTCCGGCAGCCGCCCGGCTCAGCCCGCCGACACCCGGCGCGACCGGGCGCACACCTCGGCGAGCGCCTCGGCCGTGACGGGCGAAACCGCGCCTTCCTCCGTGACGATCGCCGTCACCAGTTCGGGCGGGGTCACGTCGAACGCCGGGTTGTACGCCTGCGTCCCCAGCGGCGCCACCGGAATGCCACCGCCCGCCTCGGCCCCGGTCACCGGCACCTGCGGCGCCACGAACTCGGTCACCTCATGGCCGGCCCGCTGCTCGACTTCGATGGACGCCCCGTCCGGCGTGTCCGGATCCACCGTCGTCACCGGCGCCACCACGATGAACGGCACATGGTGATACCGCGCGAGCACCGCCAGCGGGTAGCTCCCGACCTTGTTCGCCACCGAACCGTCCGCCGTGATGCGGTCCGCCCCGATCAGCACGGCGTCCACCTCGCCGGCGGCGAACAGCGATCCGGCCGCGTTGTCGGTGAGCAGCGTGTATGCCATCCCACTGCGCGCCGCCTCGTACGCCGTCAGGCGGGCGCCCTGCAACAACGGACGCGTCTCGTCCACCCACAGACGCCGCAGCCGCCCCACCCGGTGCGCCGCGAGCGCCACCGCGAACGCCGTCCCCTCCCCGCCCGACACCAGGGAACCGGTGTTGCAGTGCGTGAGGATCCGGTGCCCTCCGCCGGGCAGCAGTTCGTCCAGCAGCGCCAGCCCGTGCTCGGCCATCCGCGCACTGGCCTCGGCGTCCTCCCGGTGCAACTGCCGCGCCGCCGCCAGCGCCGCCGCGGCCGCCTGCCTGATGTCACCGCCGTTGGCGAGCGCGGCCTCGTGGGCCGCTTGCGCCCGGCGCACACCCACGGCCAGGTTCACCGCGGTCGGCCGGGCGCTCGCCAGCGCGGCCGCGGCCTCCTCCACGTCGAAGCCCCGTACGGCGGCGAGCGCGACGCCGTACGCCCCCGCGATGCCGAGCAGGGGCGCCCCGCGCACGGCGAGCGAGCGGATCGCCTCCACGAGCGCGGGTGCGTCCGTACAGACCAGTTCGACCTCCTCGACCGGCAGCCTCGTCTGGTCGAGAAGGACCAGAACGGGCCCTTCCGGTGGTTCTTCCCAACGGATCGCCGGGATCTCGGTCGGCCGTTTGTCATCGCCGCTGTACGCGTACTGATCAGCCATGCCGCCAGTCTGCCCCCTAACCGGCGGACAATTGAAGGTACGCAGCCCATACCGCGGCCGGTCACTCCAAGACCACCCCATGGCACGATGGCTGCCAACCTGCCGCCGCGACCGCGGACGGGCACCGTGAAGGAGCGACGATGAACGACACTCCGGGCTGGGCCTCGCCCGGATCCGCCCCGTCCGACGGGCAGAAGCCTGACGCGTCCGGCCCTGCCGAGCCCGCCGACCGCCCCGGCCCCGCGCAGCCCGCGGACCAGCCGGGCCAGCCGGCCCAGGCCCCGCAGGGCCCCGGCCCGCAGTGGTCCAAGGACCAGCCGCCACCCGCCCAGTGGTCCGCCCCCAGCGGCTCCGGCACCCCGGCCGGCCCCGGCCAGACTCCCCCGCCCCCGCCGCCCGGCCCGGGCTGGGGCACCCAACCCCCCGGCGGATACGGCCCTGGCGGCCCCGGCGGATACGGTCCCGGCGGTCCGGGAGGCCCCGGCGGCTGGAGCAGCGCCTGGGGCGGCCCCCCGCCCGCCGCCAAGCCCGGCGTGATCCCGCTCCGCCCGCTCGGCGTGGGCGAGATCCTGGACGGCGCCGTCTCCACCATGCGCACCTACTGGCGCACGGTCCTGGGCATCTCGCTGACCATCGCGGTCCTCACCGAGGTCATCGTCGTCCTGTTCCAGGGCCTCGTCCTGGACGACTCCAGCACCGACGCCCTCAACGACCCCAGCGCCACCCTCAGCGAGCTGAGCCGCGCCATGGGCGATGCCATGCTCAACTCCACCGTCCTCTTCGTGATCTCCCTGGTCGGCACCGTCATCGCCACCGCCCTGCTCACCACCGTCACCAGCCGCGCCGTGCTCGGCAAGTCGGTGACCATCGGCGAGGCCTGGCGGGACGCCCGCCCTCAGGTCGTCAAACTCTTCGGCCTCATCTGCCTGTTGCTGCTCATCACCGCCGGCATCGTCACCGTGGGCACCCTGCCCGGCATCCTCGTCAGCGTCGCCGGGAGCACCGGAGCGGGCGTCGCCCTGACCGTCCTGGGCATCATCGGCGCCGGCATCGTCGCCCTGTGGCTGATGATCCGCTTCTCCCTGGCCTCGCCCGCGCTGATGCTGGAGAAGCAGGGCATCAAGAAGGCGATGAGCCGCTCTACGAAGCTGGTCCGGGGCACCTGGTGGCGGATCTTCGGCATCCAGCTGCTCGCCACGATCATCGCGAACGTCGTCGCCTCGATCATCGTCATCCCCTTCACCTTCCTCGCCGGGGCCCTGAGCGGCGACGGCATCACCGGCTGGCTCAACTCCGGTGTCGGCAGCCTCGGCTGGACGTTCCTCATCGTCAGCGGCATCGGCTCGGTGATCGGCTCCATGCTCACGTTCCCGATCACGGCGGGCGTCACCGTGCTCCTCTACATCGACCAGCGCATCCGCCGCGAGGCCCTCGACCTCGAACTGGCCCGCGCCGCCGGCGTCCAGGGCTACGGTCCGAACGCCCCCGGCGCCACCCCGGGGAGCTGATGCGGTGAGCTGGGCGGGGGAAGTTCTCACAACGGCGCTGCCACGCGCCGCCATACGCACGCTGCTGCGCGCCGGCGACACCTCGGTGCTGTCGTCGGCACGGTCCGCCGACGAACCGCCCCTCACCACACCGCGCGACCCCGCGCGCGAGGCGGCCCGACGCGAGCTGTCCAAGCGGATGTACCACGAGGACGACCCCAGCCTGTTCCAGCGCGCCCTGGACGCCTTCTGGGACTGGCTCGACAAACTGTTCAACGCCGCCTCGAGCGCCACACCGGGCGGAGCGCTCGGCCTGGTCGTCATCATCCTGGCCGTCGTCGCGGTCGTGGCCGCCCTGTGGTGGCGCCTGGGCACCCCGCGCCGGCAACCCACCTCGTCCGCCACCCTGTTCGACGACCGCCCCCGCAGCGCCGCGGACCACCGCGCCGCCGCCGAGGCGCACGCCGCCCAGGGCCACTGGAACCAGGCCGTCCAGGAACGCATGCGGGCCCTGGTCCGCGCCCTGGAGGAACGCGCCCTCCTCGACGCCCGCCCCGGCCGCACCGCCGACGAGGCCGCCGCCGAAGCCGGCCGGGCCCTGCCCGCCCACACCGACCGACTGCGCGCCGCAGCCCGCGACTTCGACGACGTGACGTACGGCGGCCGGTCGGCGACCGAACAGTCGTACCACCGCATCGCCGAACTCGACCGCGACCTGGAACGCACCAAGCCCCAGCTCGCGAGCAGCAGCGCCCACAGCACGGCCCCCCACGGCCGCCAGGGAGCCGCCGAATGACCACCGAGGCCACGCTCCCGTCCACCTCGGCCTCGCCCAGCACACGCCAGGTATGGGCCCGCGCGCGCGGCATCGCGCTCGCCCTCGTGCTGCTCCTGGTGGGAGCCATCGCCATCGCCGTGATCCGCTCCGACGCCCGGCACGGCGAACTCGACCCGCGCTCCGCCGACCCCAACGGCAGCCGCGCCGTCGCCGAACTCCTCGCCGACCGGGGCGTGGACACACGCGTGGTCACCACCCTGGACGAGGCAGCCGCCGCAGCCGGCCCGGACACGACCCTCCTGGTCGCCGTCCCCGACCTGCTGAGCCGAAGTCAGCAGTCCCGTCTGCACAACGCGTTCGCCGACTCCGGCGGCCGTACCGTCCTGGTCGCCCCCGGCAGCGCGTCCGTCGAACGACTCGCCCCCGGTGTCACCGCCGACCCCGCCACCAGCCTCGACTCGACGCTCTCCCCCGACTGCGATCTGCCCGCCGCCCGCCGCGCCGGCACCGCCGACACGGGCGGCGTCCGCTACACCACCACCCACCTCGACGCCGACAAGTGCTACACCAGCGAGCGCCTGGCCACCCTGCTGCGCTTCCCGGCCCCGACCGGGGACGGCGACACCGTCGTCCTCGGCGCGCCCGACATCCTCCTCAACGACCGCCTGGACAAGCAGGGCAACGCCTCGCTCGCCCTCCAACTCCTCGGTTCCCGCCCCCATCTGGTCTGGTACCTCCCCTCACTCTCCGACACGTCGGCCACCGGCAGCGACGACGAACGCAGCTTCTTCGACCTGCTGCCCTCGGGCTGGCTCTGGGGCGCCCTGCAACTCTTCGTCGCCGCAGCCCTGGCCGCCCTCTGGCGGGCACGCCGGCTCGGCCCCCTCGTGCCCGAAAAGCTCCCCGTGGCGATCCGCGCCTCCGAAACCGCCGAAGGCCGCGCGCGCCTCTACCGCAAGGCCGACGCCCGCGACCGCGCGGCAAACGCTCTTCGCTCCACCGCACGCACCCGCCTCGCCGCCCTCACAGGCGTCCCCGTCCCCCAGGCGCACACACCCGAGGTCCTGCTTCCCGCCCTGTCCACCCACCTCCAAGGCGACGGACAGGACCTGCGCACCCTCCTCTTCGGACCACCGCCCAGCGACGACGCAGCACTCATCGCACTCGCCGACCAACTCGACGCCCTCGAAAGAGAGGTACGCCGTCCATGATGGACCCGACCACTGACAACGCCGGGCAGACCGGGGACCAGGGCGCCGCCCGCGCCGCCCTGGAGGCCCTGCGCGCCGAGATCGCCAAGGCTGTGGTCGGCCAGGACCCCGCCGTCACCGGCCTCGTCGTCGCCCTGCTCTGCCGCGGCCACGTCCTCCTCGAAGGCGTCCCCGGCGTCGCCAAGACCCTCCTGGTCCGCGCCCTCGCCTCCGCCCTCGAACTCGACACCAAACGCGTCCAGTTCACCCCCGACCTGATGCCCAGCGACGTCACCGGCTCCCTGGTCTACGACACCCGCAGCGCCGAGTTCTCCTTCCAGCCCGGCCCGGTCTTCACCAACCTCCTCCTCGCCGACGAGATCAACCGCACGCCCCCCAAGACCCAGTCGTCCCTCCTGGAAGCCATGGAGGAACGCCAGGTCACCGTCGACGGCACCCCCCGCGCCCTCCCTGACCCGTTCCTGGTCGCGGCAACGCAGAACCCGGTGGAGTACGAGGGCACCTACCCCCTCCCGGAAGCCCAGCTGGACCGCTTCCTCCTCAAACTCACCATCCCCCTCCCCTCCCGCCAGGACGAGATCGACGTCCTCACCCGCCACGCCGAGGGCTTCAACCCACGCGATCTCCACGCCGCCGGCGTACGCCCCGTAGCGGGCCCAGCAGACCTGGAAGCGGCCCGCGTCGCCGTCGCCAAGACGACGATCTCCCCGGAGATCACCGCCTACGTCGTCGACATCTGCCGCGCCACCCGCGAGTCGCCGTCCCTCACCCTGGGCGTCTCCCCCCGAGGCTCCACGGCCCTCCTGGCCACCGCCCGCGCCTGGGCCTGGCTGACAGGCCGCGACTACGTCATCCCCGACGACGTGAAGGCATTGGCCCTCCCCACCCTCCGCCACCGTGTACAACTCCGCCCGGAGGCCGAAATGGAAGGCGTGACGGCCGACTCCGTCATCAACGCGATCCTCGCCCACGTCCCCGTCCCCCGCTGATGGCACTCACCGGACGCGCCGCCCTCCTCGCGGCCCTGGGATCCCTCCCCGTCGGCATCTGGGAACCCAGCTGGACGGGCATCCTGGCGGTCAACGCGCCCCTCGCCGTGGCCTGCGCCTGCGACTTCGCCCTGGCCGCCCCCGTACGACGCCTGGGCCTGACCCGCTCCGGCGACACCTCCGTGCGCCTGGGCGACACGGCGGACGTGACCCTCACGATCACCAATCCGTCCCGCCGCCCTCTCCGCGCCCGCCTCCGCGACGCCTGGCCCCCCAGCACCTGGCAGCCGGGCACGGAGACGACGGCCTCCCGCCACCGCCTCACGGTCCCCCCGGGCGAACGCCGGCGCGTGACGACCCGACTGCGCCCCACCCGCCGAGGCGACCGCCAGGCCGACCGCGTCACCATCCGCTCAGACGGCCCCCTCGGCCTCTTCTCCCGCCAGGGCACCCACAAGGCTCCCTGGACGGTACGCGTCCTGCCGCCGTTCACCAGCCGCAAGCACCTGCCCTCCAAGCTGGCCCGCCTCCGCGAACTGGACGGCCGCACCAGCGTCCTCACCCGAGGCGAGGGCACCGAATTCGACAGCCTGCGCGAGTACGTCCCCGGCGACGACACCCGCTCCATCGACTGGCGCGCCACAGCCCGCCAGTCCGCGGTCGCCGTACGCACCTGGCGCCCGGAACGCGACCGCCACATCCTCCTGGTCCTCGACACCGGCCGCACCTCGGCAGGCCGCGTGGGCGACGCACCCCGCCTCGACGCCTCCATGGACGCGGCCCTCCTCCTCGCAGCCCTTGCGTCCCGCGCCGGCGACCGCGTCGACCTCCTCGCCTACGACCGCAAGGTCCGCGCCCTCGTCCAGGGACGCACGGCAGGCGATGTCCTTCCGGCCCTGGTCAACGCGATGGCCACGCTCGAGCCCGAGTTCGTCGAAACGAACGCCCGCGGTCTCACGGCCACGGCCCTGCGCACGTCTCCCCGCCGCTCTCTGATCGTGCTCCTCACCACCCTGGACGCGGCCCCCATCGAAGAGGGCCTGCTCCCGGTCCTCTCCCAGCTCACCCAGCGCCACACGGTCCTGCTGGCATCAGTAGCGGACCCGCACATCAGCGAAATGGCCAAGGCACGCGGAAACGTCGACGCCGTCTACGAGGCAGCCGCGGCCGCCCAGGCCCAGTCGGAACGCCACCGCACGGCAGAGCAACTCCGCCGTCACGGCGTCACAGTCGTGGACGCGACACCGGTCGACCTGGCGCCGGCACTGGCGGACGCGTATTTGGCATTGAAGGCGGCCGGCCGCCTGTGAAGTGAGGGCCCTCGAAAGAGGGCCCCTAAATGCAGAAAACCCCCGCATCCGAAGATGCGGGGGTTTCCTCAAGAATTGTTCGGCGGCGTCCTACTCTCCCACAGGGTCCCCCCTGCAGTACCATCGGCGCTGTAA
>NZ_DF968365.1:0-12532 GCF_001270025.1 Streptomyces azureus
CGCCCCGCGAGCCGGGCACCCGGGGCCGTCCGCCCCGCCACGGCGGCGAGTTCGTCTTCGGCGACCCGGCCGCCTGGAACACTCCCGATGCGGCGACGGTGACCGAGACCCGTCTGTAAAGGCACTACGAAACAGCGAACGAAGAAGTCAACAACCACACGACCCCGCCGCACAGGTTAAAGATCAAGCTAGCGGACTTCCGGTCCCGGTCGAACGCCGGGCCGGACCCCTCAGCGCCGGGCGCGGCGCGGCGTCAGGAGCCCGGCGTCCCGGGCCTGGCCGATCAGCCTGAGGGACTCGCGGCGGCTGTGTCCGGTCGCGCACATCACGGCGAGGACGGGATCGGCACCGTCCTGCTGGGCCGCGCGGTACTCCTGAGCCACCAGCCGCCGCCCCTCCGTACCCCGCGGGAAGGCCGGCCGGGCCCGCCGCCCCCGGCCTCCGCCGCCTTCCGGAGCCGTCCCGGCACCGGCGCAGCACGCCTCGGCCAGCGAGTCCTCGATCCAGTCCGCGAGCACCGCCAGGTCGTCGAGGGACAGCGCGGGCTGCGCGCGTACGTCCTCGACGCCGACGTCTCCCCCGGTCACGACGGCCAGCGCGTCGACGTGGGCGCCGTCCGTGAAGGCCAGTCGGACGTCGAACCACCGCGTGGCGTCCTCGTTCTCCCGCACCTCCCACGCGGGCCGCACGGACACCGCGCTGTCCGCCGGAGAGCGATCAGAAAGATTAAGAAAGGATGCTTCCAGCACATACAGAACGTAACCGAATGATCACATTCCCTATAGATCGGACACGCACCCCAAGCGGAGCACAGCACCCTGTCAGCGGAGCCCCGCCGGTGCGATGCTAGAGGCATCAGCACCTCCTGCGATCCCTCGGGATCCCCGGGTAAGGAGTTCCGCCGTGCTGCGAGTCGCCGTCGTAGGCTCAGGGCCGAGCGGGTGCTACACCGCCCAGAGCCTCGTCCAGCAGGACCCCGGAGTGCGCGTCGACGTCCTGGACCGGCTGCCGTGCCCTTACGGCCTGGTCCGCTACGGCGTGGCCCCGGACCACGAGAAGATCAAGTCGCTCCAGAACAACCTGCGCACGATCCTGGAGCACGACCGGGTCCGGTTCCTCGGAGGCGTCCAGACCGGTCCCGGCGGGGTGCCGGTCGCCCGGCTGCGGGAGCTCTACCACGCGGTGGTGTACTGCGTGGGCGCCGCGACCGACCGGCATCTGGGCATCCCAGGGGAGGACCTGCCGGGCAGTTGGTCGGCGACGCAGTTCGTGTCCTGGTACAGCGCCCACCCGGACGCCGTGGACGCCGGGTTCCTGCGGGACGCCCGGTCGGCCGTCGTGATCGGCGTGGGGAACGTCGCCGTGGACGTCACCCGGATGCTGGCGCGCGGCCTGGCCGAGCTCAGCCCGACCGACATGCCACAGGCGGCCCTGACGACACTGGCGGCGAGCCGGGTGACCGAGATCCACATGGTGGGCCGGCGCGGCCCGTCCCAGGCCCGCTTCACCACCAAAGAGCTGCGCGAACTGGGCACCCTGCCGGAGACCGACGTCATCGTGGACCCGGCCGAGCTGGCCCTGGACCCCGGGTACACCGACCCGTCGGCACTGCCCGCCGCGCAGCGCCGCAACGTGGAGGTGCTGCGCGGCTGGTCGGAGACTCCGCCGAGCGGCGCCCCGCGCCGGATCCGGCTGCGCTTCTTCCTCCGGCCGGCCGAACTGCTCGCCGAGCAGGGCCACGTGGGCGCGGTGCGCTTCGAGCGGACGGCACCGGACGGGCACGGCGGCGTGACGGGCACGGGCCGGTTCGAGGACCTCGAGGCACAGCTGGTGCTGCGCTCGGTGGGCTATCGCGGAGTGCCGCTGGAAGGGCTGCCCTTCGACCCGTACAGCGGCACGGTGCCGAATGCGGCCGGGCGCGTCCTGCGCGAGGGCGTCGTCACACCCGGCGAATACGTGGCCGGCTGGATCAAGCGGGGCCCGACAGGCGTCATCGGCTCGAACCGCCCCTGTGCGAAGGAGACGGCGACGTCCCTGTTGGAGGACGCCCTGGTCCTCGCCCGGAAGAACGTCGCGGAGGACCCGGTCACGGCGCTGCGCGCAGAGGGAGCCGACCCGGTCGAGTGGGCGGGCTGGCAGTCGATCGAGCAGGCAGAGGCAGTGCTGGGAGCGTCGCTCGGCAGGAACGTGGTGAAGCTCCCCGACTGGCCGTCCCTCATGACCGCCGCGCACGGCGACGTGATCTAGCCAGCACGGACAGCCTGCCGACCCGCGGCATCGAGAAGGGCATCCATAAGCCCAGGGAACAGCTCATCCAGATCGCCCCGCCGCAGCCCGTTCATCTTGGCCGTCCCCCGGTACACCTGCCGAATCACCCCACTCTCGCGCAGCACCCGGAAGTGATGCGTGGTCGTGGACTTCGTGACGGGCAGATCGAAGTGCGAACAGGACAACTCCCCGCTGGCCGCGGCGAGCTCCCGCACGATCCGCAGCCGCATCGGGTCGGAGAGCGCGTGCAGCACGCCCTCCAGCCGGATCTCGTCACGCACGGGATGCGGCAGGTCGCGACTGCTGACGGCGGGAGAGGTCACGGCGGCTCCACTTCCTTCGGGGATCCCATAGTACGAGAGTCCTCGTAGTTTGACATCCACCGTACTACGATGCCTATCGTACGAGTCGACATCGGCCCCGTGACGAATGGAGTCCGCCGTGACCGCGCTCTTCGAGCCCTGCATCCTGCGCGATGTGACGATCCCGAACCGCGTGTGGATGCCCCCGATGTGCCAGTACTCGGCCGCACCGGAGGGCCCGGAGACCGGCGTCCCCAACGACTGGCATTTCGCGCACTACGCCGCCCGCGCCACCGGCGGCACGGGCCTGATCATCGTCGAGGCCACCGCGGTGTCCCCGGAGGGGCGCATCTCGCCGTACGACCTCGGCATCTGGAACGACACCCAGGTCGAGGCGTTCCGCCGCATCACCCGCTTCCTCGCCTCACAGGGCACGGTGCCGGCGATCCAGCTGGCCCACGCCGGCCGGAAGGCATCGACGGACCGGCCCTGGAAGGGCGGCGACCCGGTCGGCCCGGACGCCCACGGGTGGGACTCCGTCGCGCCGAGCCCGATCGCCTTCGACGACCGGCACCCGGTCCCGGCCGAGCTGACCGTCGACCAGATCAAGGACGTGGTCGGGCAGTTCGCGGCCGCGGCCCGCCGCGCGCTCGCGGCCGGTTTCGAGATCGCCGAGATCCACGGCGCCCACGGCTACCTGATCAACGAGTTCCTCTCCCCGCACTCCAACCACCGCACCGACGCCTACGGCGGCTCGTACGAGAACCGCACCCGTTTCGCGCTCGAAGTCGTCGACGCCGTACGGGAGGTGTGGCCGCAGGACAAGCCGCTGTTCTTCCGTGTCTCGGCGACCGAATGGCTCGACGAGGGCGGCTGGAGCGCGGACGACACCGTCCGCTTCGCCGCCGACCTGCGGGCCCACGGCGTCGACCTGCTGGACGTCTCCACCGGTGGCAACGCCTCCGGCGTGCGCATCCCCACCGGTCCCGGCTATCAGGTGCCCTTCGCCGCCCGGGTGAAGCAGGAGACGACACTGCCCGTCGCCGCGGTGGGGCTGATCACCGATGTCGAGCAGGCCGAGAAGATCCTCGCCAACGGCGAGGCCGACGCGGTCCTGCTGGGCCGCGAGCTGCTGCGCAACCCTTCGTGGGCCCGGCTCGCGGCGCGGGAACTCGGCGGTGAGGTGCGGGTGCCGGACCAGTACCACCGGTCGGTCTGAGCCGGCACCCGAGCCGCGAGGCAAGCGGCCCACGTCAACCGGTCGCGCACGCCGTCCCGTTGAGCGTGAACGCGGCCGGGGCGGCGCTGTTGCCGCCGTGAGCGGCCTGGTAGCCGATGCTCACGCTCGCGCCCGGCGCGATGGTGCCGTTGTAGGACACGTTGGCCGCGGTCACCGACCCGGACGAGGGCGTGTACGTGGCGCCCCAGCCGCCCGTGACCGTCTGCCCGGCGGGGAGCGCGAAGCCGAGTTTCCAGCCGTTGACCGTCGTCGTACCGGTGTTGGTGATGGTCACGGAGGCGGTCAGGCCCGTGTTCCAGGCGTTCACGGCGGCCGTCACCTTGCAGGCGCCGGGCTGCGGCTGGGGAGCCGGGCCCGACTTGTCGAGGCCGAAGAAGGTGAGCACGCGGGTTGCCATGCCGTGGGCATACAGGTTGTGGCCGACGCCCTGGAGGCTGATCGCCTCCACGGGCGCCTGGTCACCCGTGCCGCCGTAGCGGGTGCGTGTCCAGCCGGACTGGGGTGTGTCGGTGGCGGTCGGCGTCTGGCTCACGCCCTGCACGTTCGTCCACTGTTTGATCTGCTCCCCGAAGTTGGGGTAACGCAGGACATCGTCCTCGGTGCCGTGCCAGATCTGCATCCTCGGGCGGGGTCCGCTGTAGCCGGGGTACGCGTTCCGGACGAGGTCGCCCCACTCCTTCGGGGTGTGGGTGACCGTGCCGCCCGAGCAGTTGCTGTTCCACTCGGAGCCGTCGGTGGTGGCGAAGCAGGCGAACGGCACGCCGGAGAAGGCGGCGCCCGCCGCGAACACGTCGGGGTAGTCGCCGAGCAGGACGTTCGTCATCATCGCGCCTGAGGAGATGCCGGTGGCGAACACCCGGCCGGTGTCGGCGCCGTAGGTGCGGGTCACCCAGTCGATCATCGACTTGATGCCGACCGGGTCGCTGCCGCCGCCGCGGCGCAGTGCCTGGGGCGAGGAGACGTCGAAGCACTTGCTGCTGCGCGTGACGGACGGGTAGAGCACGATGAACCCGTACTGGTCGGCGAGGGTGTCGTACTCCGTGCCGTTGTACATGTCCGGGCCCGAGCCGGTGCACCAGTGCACGGCGACCACGACCGCCGGGTTCGGGGTGACGCTCTCCGGCACGTACAGGTACATCCGCAGGTTGCTGGGGTTCGTACCGAAGTTCGTGACCTCGGTGAGGGTCGCGGTGGGCACGGCCTCTTGAGGGGCCGAACCACGGGCGGAATCACGGGCGCTCTCGCGGGCGGCGGCTGCGGGTGCGGTGATCACCGTGGCCGCGAGCAACGGCAGCAGCGCGGCGAGGAGCGTGGCGAGGAGTGCGGCGGGCATCGACCGCAGCGGTCTCCTCGTCGTGGGGCGGGGGGTGGCAGGCACGTCCGGGGGTCCCTTCGGTTGTGAGGCGCGGCTCGCAGGACGTCGTACGGCGGTTCAGCAGATGGAGTTCGTCCGGGTCAGCAGGGGCAGCCGGTAGTACTCGCCGCTGGAGGCCGGGTCATCCCCTGGTAGAGGAACCGGAGGCGGCACGGATCGATCGTGAGGGTCTGGTCGACGCCGGCGCGGATCATCTCGCCGCGCCCAAGTCCCTGGTCCGGCCGGGCTGCGGCGCGCCCGCGTGCGCCGGTCCTGGCACCAGGGCCAGGACGCCGACGGCCAGCATGAACACGGGCCCGTTGACGAACGTACGCATGCGCGGAGTCCTCATCGACCCGCCCTCTCCTGAAGGGAAGCGTCCGATCGGCATGGTGACATGGACATGGCTCGTATGGAAGCGCTCCCACACTGCATCCCGCAGCACCGGCGCTCCGACCAGGTCCGACCGAATGTGTTCTGCGCGAGGCGTTGACTAGAAAGCGCTTGCCCTCTACGTTCCGTTCAGCAGTGTGACCCGGAAGCGCCTCCGCCAGGGCGCCCGCCGGATCCTGCCAGACCCAGGAAAGTGCACCCCTGGGGCACGGCGAGGCCTCCGGGCCAGTCACACTCAGCGCGCGCGGTGATCAACATGGCGAACGTCATTCATGTACATGACCGACCTGGCACCATGAAGGCACCACGAAGGGACGCACCCCACATGCGTACTCATCCCCCACGTACACGTGTCCGCAGGTCCGCCCTGGCGCTCGCCGCCGCATCCGCACTGACGACCGTGACGGTCCTGGCCGTTCCCCAGCCGGCCGGGGCCGCCGAGACCTCACCGGTCGGGTTCGGCGCGGGGACGACCGGCGGCGGCAGCGCCTCGGCGGTCACCGTCTCCACGCTGAGCGCCTTCAAGTCGGCCGTGGCCGGAAACTCGGCCAAGGTCGTCCGGGTCAACGGCCTGATCTCGCTGAGCGGTCAGGTCGACATCGGGTCCAACACGACCGTCCTTGGTGTGGGTTCCGCGTCCGGGTTCACCGGCGGCGGACTCCGGCTGAAGAAGGTCTCGAACGTCGTCATCCGCAATCTCGACATCAGCAAGCCGGTGGCGCCCGCCGACGGCATCACCGTCGAGGCGTCGAGCAAGGTCTGGATCGACCACAACTCCTTCTCGGCCGACCGCGATCACGACAAGGACCACTACGACGGCCTGCTGGACGTCAACCACGGCGCGGACAACGTCACGGTGTCCTGGAACACCTTCAAGAACCACTTCAAGGGCTCGCTCGTCGGCCACAGCGACAACAACGCGAGCGAGGACACCGGCCGGCTGAAGGTGACGTACCACCACAACCACTTCGCCAACGTGTACTCGCGCATCCCCAGCCTGCGCTTCGGCACCGGGCACTTCTACAACAACTACGTAGAGGGCGCCGACACCGCCTGCCACTCGCGCATGGGCGCCCAGATGCTGGTCGAGAACAACGTCTTCCGCTCGACGAAGGTCGCGGTCACCACGAACCGCAGCAGTGACGTCGACGGATACGCCAACCTGCGCGGCAACGACCTCGGTGGAGCCGCCACCGAGGTCTCGCGGGTCGGCACCTTCACCAGCCCGCCGTACGCCTACACGGCGGAGCCGGCCTCGTCCGTCGTCGCCTCGGTGACGTCGGGTGCGGGCGCCGGAAAGCTCTGACCCCCCGTCCGCTCGGGCACCCCCCATACGCTCCAGACGACAGAAGGAATCGGGACATGACTTCTGCGACACGTCCGCGCGCCCGCAGGCGCGCGCTGACCGGCGCGCTGGCCACCCTCGGCCTGTCGGTTGGCATGATCATGACCACCAATGCGCCGACGGCGAGCGCCGCCACCTGGCCGACCCCCAACGGCAGCCAGGGGACGTCCTCGACCATCTCCGTGTCCGGCACCAAGGACTACGGGATGAAGCGGTTCTACGGCACCGGAAGCCTGGCCGGTGACGGCCAGGAGGAGGGCCAGGACCCGATCTTCAAGCTCGCGAACGGCGCGGTGCTGAAGAACGTCATCCTCGGCGCCCCCGCGGCCGACGGCATCCACTGCGAGGGCAGCTGCACGCTGCAGAACGTCTGGTGGGAGGACGTCGGCGAGGACGCCGCCACCTTCCGCGGCGGCACCGGCGCCACCTACCACGTGATCGGCGGCGGCGCGAAGAAGGCGGCGGACAAGGTCTTCCAGCACAACGGCGGCGGCACCCTGAACATCTCCAACTTCGCGGTGCAGGAGTTCAAGACGCTCTACCGCTCCTGCGGCGACTGCTCCACGCAGTACACCCGCAAGGTCAACCTCAACACCATCGACGTGACCGGTACGGGCTCGACCGCCCGGCTCGTCGGCATCAACGTCAACCGCAACGACGTGGCGACGCTGCGCAACATCACGATCCGCAACGACTCCGGCCGCAAGGTCGTCCCCTGCCAGAAGTACAACAACAACACCGCCGTCGGGTCGGGGCCCGACAGCAAGAACTGCCTCTACTCCACCTCGGACATCACCTACAGGTAGTCCCTCAGGCAGTCCCCCCACGGTGAAGACGGCCGTGCGAAGCGTCCCGGCGGGCGCTTCGCACGGCCGTCCGCGTCATGCGTCCCGCACCCGCGCGCGCACCTCTCCGATCAGCTCCCGCTGATAGTCGGTGTAGGCGGCGCGCAGCTCGGCTCCCGGCCAGTCGGCCGGCAGGAGTCCGGGCGGCAGGACGGGGTCGGCCAGCAGGTGCCGCACGACGGCGGCGAAGGCGGTCAGGCGGGCGGCCGGGCGGGGTGTCCGGGCGATGTGGGCGAGCAGCGCGCGGGCCGTGGCGGACCAGGCGTCCAGCGGCCACAGGCTCCGGGCCAGGTCGCGGGCGGGGCGGTCGGGGCGGGCCGTGTAGTGCTGGGCCACCCGGTCCAGATCGCCGGGGAGGGCGCGGGCCAGGTTGGCGGGGCGGAGCCAGACGCCCTCGCGGAGTTCGGCGAGCCGGAGGGCGGTCAGCCGGGCACGCAGGTCTGCACGTTCGGCGGGGCCGCGTCCCGTCGCGGTGATCACGACCATCTCCCAGTCACCGTCCCACGCGCGCGTGCGCGGGTGCACGGCGTCGTCCTGGCGGCGCTGGCGTTCCAGCAGCCGGTCGCTGAGGCGGTAGCCGGTGTCCGTGCGCCGCAGATCACCCGCGGCCACCATCCGGCTGAGCGCCGCGCGCAACGTGGAGCCGCCGACGTCGAAGCCCTCCACGAGCCGCACGAGCTCCCTGGCCGGCAGTTCGGGGGGATGAGTCCCGAGCAGCAGGCTCAGCACGACCGACCGCGCGGACAGCGGCCGCAGATCGAGCGCGCCGGGCCGCGCCGGGACGTTCATCGGCATGGTCACGTACTGTACGCGGCGGAATTCCGTGTTGCAGGATTGCTGCGGCCGCAGGCAGAGTGCAACACTCGACGTATGGTCTCCACACTCGGCGAACAGCGGGCGTACGGCGGATCCACCACGCACGACGTCACCAACCAGGCCCCGCCGCTCACCCCCTACGACGCCTCCGAGGACACGGCCCTGCTGGAGGGGGTGCGGCGGGAGGGCGCCGGGTGGGCGGAGGAGGACCTGCGGCGACTCGGCAGGCAGGCCGGCAGCGTCCAGGCGCAGGAGTGGGCCGACCTGGCCAACCGCCACGAGCCGGAGCTGCGGACGCACGATCGGTACGGCAACCGCGTCGACGAGGTCGAGTTCCACCCGAGCTGGCACCACCTGATGCGCACCGCGATCGCCGAGGGACTGGCCGCGTCGCCCTGGGCGGACGACCGGGCGGGCGCCCATGTCGCCCGGACCGCGGGCGGACTGGTGTGGGGACACACGGAGGCCGGGCACGGCTGTCCGACGTCGATGACCTACGCGGCCGTCCCCGCGCTGCGCAGGCAGCCGGAGCTGGCCAAGGTCTACGAACCGCTGCTGACGAGCCGGGAGTACGAGCCCGGGCTGCGGATTCCCACGGAGAAGCGCGGACTGCTGGCGGGCATGGGGATGACCGAGAAGCAGGGCGGCTCCGACGTCCGGACGAATACCACGACGGCCACCCCCACCTCCGAAGCGGGGGTGTACACCCTGCGCGGGCACAAGTGGTTCACGTCGGCGCCGATGTGCGACGTGTTCCTGGTGCTGGCGCAGACCCCTGGCGGGCTCTCGTGCTTCCTGGTGCCGCGCGTGCTGCCCGACGGCACCCGCAACACCTTCCGCATCCAGCGGCTGAAGGACAAGCTGGGCAACCGGTCCAACGCCTCCTCCGAGCCCGAGTTCGACGGGACCGTCGCCTGGCTGGTCGGGCCCCAGGGGCAGGGCGTCAAGACCATCATCGAGATGGTCAACTGCACGCGGCTGGACTGCGTGATGATGTCGGCCGCGCTGATGCGCAAGTCCCTCGTCGAGGCCGGGCACCACGCGCGGCACCGCAGCGCGTTCGGCGCTCGGCTGGTGCACCAGCCGCTGATGCGCAACGTCCTGGCCGATCTGGCGCTGGAGTCCGAGGCCGCCACGACGCTCACCCTGCGACTGGCCGGGGCGGCCGACCGGGCGATCCGCGGGGACGCCCAGGAGACCGCGTTCCGCCGGATCGCCACCGCCGTCGGCAAGTACTGGGTGACCAAGCGGGGTCCGGCCTTCACCGCGGAGGCGCTGGAGTGTCTCGGCGGCAACGGCTACGTGGAGGACTCGGGCATGCCCCGGCACTACCGCGAGGCTCCCCTGCTGTCGATCTGGGAGGGCTCGGGGAACGTCAACGCCCTCGACGTGCTGCGAGCGCTGAGCCGCGAACCGGACACGGCCGAGGCCCTGTTCAGCGAGTTCGCTCGTGCCCAGGGGGCGGACGCGCGGCTGGACGCGGCCGTGGCGCGGCTCAGGAACCGGCTGTCCGGGGCGTCGCAGACGACGGCCCGCCGTCTCGTGGAGGAGATGGCTCTGACGCTCCAGGGCTCCCTCCTCGTCCGGCACTCCCCGCCGGCGGTCGCCGACGCGTTCTGCGCCACCCGGCTCGGGGGCGACTGGGGGTACGCGTTCGGGACTCTGCCGGAGGGCGCGGACCTCGACGCGATCGTGGACCGCGCGCTGCCCGGCGGGAACTGAGCCACCCTCGCCCGGTGGCGACCGAGCCACTGTCGGCCAACGGGCACACAGTTCGCGGACAGTCACCTGCCGATTCCGCTTCGTTGTCAGTGCCGTGGTGCAGACTCCCCGTCAGTTGGCACTTCGCCTGGGGAGGACAACGTGTTCAGGGGGATCGACGAGGTCGACTGGGCCTCGCTGCGGCATGCCCACGGCAGTGCGGAGGACGTGCCCGGACTGCTCCGGGGACTGGCCTCCGCCGACCATGCCGAGCGGGAGACCGCGCTCGACCGGATGTACGGCGCCGTGCACCACCAGGGAGGCGTGTACGACTCCACGCTCGCCTGTGTTCCGTTTCTCCTCGCGCTCGCCGTCCGCGAGGAGGTGCGCGACCGGGCGGGGGTCGTGGAGCTCCTCGTCAGCATCGGCGGGCCCGACGGGAGCGGGCCCTACGGGGACGGGGGCGGGCCCCTTGGAGGCGGGGGTGGTCCCAACAGGGACGGGGGCGGGTCCGACGATCTCGCCGCGAAGGCCCGTGCCGCCCTGCGCGCGGGTGCCGATGTCTTCGTGCGGCTGGCTGGGGACGCGGACGCCGGAGTGCGCCGGGCGGCTCCGGCGGCCCTCGTGCGGTTCCTCGACCGGCCGGAGCGTGTGCTCGCCCTGTTACGGGAGCGGATCACCGTGGAGCGGGACGACCGGGTCCTGCTCGCCCTGGCCGAAGGCCTCGGCCTGTTCGCACGGCGGCACCTGTCGGCCGGCGACTGCCACGCCTCCGAGGCGGTGGGCCTGCTGGCGGTGCTGAGCGGGCCGCCTTACGGACCGGGGCTGCGCCTGGCCGCGCTCGGCCAGCTGGCGCAGTGTGCCCCGGAGTCGCTTCCCGCGGATCTCGTACCGACGGTGGTCCGGCTGCTCCGCGACAGGTCCGGGCAGCGCGGCTGCGAGAGACTCGCGCAGGACGGTCCCGGTGCGGACACGCTCGCCGGGCGGCTGCGGCGCCTGCGCCCATCGGACGAGGAGGGCTCCCGGCTGCTGCGGACCCTGCACTCCGCGCTCGGCGGCCGCGTGGCCGACCGGGTCGCCCTGCTGTGCGGGCAGTTGACCAGTCCGGATCCCCTCGACCGGTGCAACGCCGTGTGGATGTCGGCCGGACTGGTCCGCGAGTGGCGTACCGGCGCGGCGGAGCCGGTCGCCCTCATAGGTGCCCAACTGGGCGCCGAGGAGGACCGGTTGCACGACGCGGCGGTCGCCGTCCTGGTGGAGCTCTTCGAACTGGCCCTGCCGGCCGCGGACCATCTCCACGCCCTGGTGGCCTGCCGACCCGAGCTTCGCGTACGTCACGGGGAGCGGGGGGCGCCGACGCTGGGCGGCCCGCTCAAGGCGCTGGCCAGGGCCGGGGACGCGCGGGCCACGCCGGTGCTGGCCGAGGTGCTGGCAGGCCCGGTCGTACCGCACGACCTGGGGCTGGTGATACCCCATCTGGGCCGCGCTGCCGCACCGCTCGCCCCCGCCCTGCGGCGACGCCTCGCCCGCGTTCCGCTCGACGGCCCCGACACGCATGAGCGGGCCGTTCCCCTCCTGTCGGCGCTCACGGCACTGGGCGACGCCGAGTCCGTGCCGTCGGTGCTGCGCCTGCTGCGTGGCCTGCCGGACGGGCTGCGGCTGCGTGACGCCGTTACGGGAGCGGCGGTCCGTGCCCTGGGGGCGTTGGGCAGCGCCGCGCACGAGGCGATACCGGATCTGCGCGGGCTGCTGGAGACCGACTGCGCCGTCGCGGCCGCCGACGCGCTGTGGTCGGTCACGGGTGAGGCGGATGCCGTCGTGCCCGTACTGCTCCGGAAGCTGACGGATGGCGGGAGGGGCCGGTATGGGTCCTCGGCGCCCGCCGGCGTACTCGGACGACTGGGGCCGGCGGCCCGTACGGCCCTTCCCGCGCTGCGCCGGCTGACCGGCTCCGGCGAAGCGTCGGAACGGGCCGCGGCGGCCTGCGCGGTGTGGCGGATCACAGGGGAGCCGGAACAGGAGCAGGTCCTTCCCGTCCTCCGCGCCGCATGGGTGGAGCACCCGCGCACCCGCACGACGATCGCCGGGTGCGTGGCAGCGCTGGGTCCCGCGGGAGCGCCCCTGCACGACCTGCTGCGAGCGGAGCTCTCCTCCCCACGACGGCATCGGGCGGACTCCGGCGGCTGCGGCAGTCACGACGTACATGAGGACGAGAGGTTGTTGCGGGTGTGCCGGGGGGCACTGGGCCGGGAGGGTGGCGGGTAGGGC
>NZ_DF968366.1:0-11048 GCF_001270025.1 Streptomyces azureus
GCGCCACGCTCGCGTCCGGCCGGCAGGGCTGCACGGAGTAGGGGGACCGCCTGGCGCCTCGCGGGACGCGAGACGTCCGGCTGGCGCCCGGCCTGTCGGGTTCGCGCCCGGGGGATCCATCGCGCCTCACCGCGGCGCCCGGAACGTCATCGCCGGGTGCGCGGTGGTCGGTGGGCTGTCCTGCCTGTGGGGCGCGGCGCGGGTGCTGTTCGCCGATCCGGCCCGCATGTGCGGCACGCCGTCGTGGCCACGACCCGGCTGGGACCGGTTCGAGGAGGGGTTCTTCCCGCCCCGTGCGACCTGTCACTGGGGCGACGGACGGGTGGAGGATCTGGTCTCCCCCTGGGTCGGTCCTGCCTGGACGGTCAGCCTCGGGCTGGCCGCCGCCTGCGTGGTCACGTCGGCGGTCGCCCGCTACCGGAAGGAACACCGGCGTTGAGCGACACCGTCCCCGAACTCACGCGCCGAACGTGGGGCACCGCGTCAGGTCGGGGCGCAGGCGGCATCGACGCGCTCGCCCCTGCGCCCCCCCGGCGGGACGGTGGTCACCGCCCGGTCAACCGGCAACGGCGGACCGGGCGGGAGCATGTTCGGGCCGTAGCCCGTCGGCGGTGTGCCCGACCTCCGCGAACCTGAGCGCGGGTTTCTCCAGGACCGTGCGCCGTGCCCGGCGCGACGGCGCCGCGACCGCGGCGGAGGACGTCGGGAGGGTGAACCACACGACCTTGCCGGACTCGCCGTCCGGCCGGACGCCCCAGCTCTCGCTCATGGCGGCCACCATCGCGAGCCCGCGCCCGCAGGTCGCCAGCGGCTCGGCGTCGTCGACCACGGGCATCCGTGGGTCGTGGTCGCGTACCGAGACCGTGAGCCGGTCGAGCAGCAGCTCTATCTCCACGGTGCACGTCTTGTCGGGCTGGGCGTGCCGGTGGACGTTGGACAACAGCTCCGTCACGCCGAGCGAGGCCCGGTCGATCAGGGCGTCCAGGTGCCAGTAGCGCAACTGCGCTGAGACGATTCTGCGGACCTGGCCGATCCGCGACGGCAGGGCTTGGAGCTCCACCGTGCAGTGCCTGCTTGGGTAGCTGATCACGGCTGCGACTCCCCGACGTGAGGTCCGGAAGAACACGGAGTTCGGATCCAGCAGGGCGCCTTCGTGACACTGCCGCCCGCTGTCGTGGCCGGCGGGCTGGTTCGCAGCGTTATCGCCGGTAAACCCAGAGTGACGTGAGACCAGAGTGACGCAGGGGGTAAGGGACCGCAACTCGCGGACATCTCAGTCGCCGCGCCCCGCCGCCCTGCGTACGGCCTCGATGAAGCGCCGTGCGGCGGGCGGCCCCGGCTCGCCCGGAGCGGGGTCGTGGTCGCCCAGGGTGAGCAGGTACCGATTGCCGTTGAGATCCGCCGTGGCCCGGTCATCGGGGCCGAACCAGGGCTTGGAGGCGCGCACCGCCTGCACCGGCGCGCTGTCGATCTCACTGCCGTAACTGGTCAGCAGCTCGAGCCGGCCGTCGTTGATCCGGACCTGTCCGGCCCGGGTGAGCGAACGCAGCCGCTTCCCGATCCGCACGCCCGTGGCCCTGAACTCCGGCTCCGCCATGCCGCCCGCCCCCTTGTGCGCGTCGGTGCACCGGCCCCCGCTCTCCGCGGTACCCGGCACAGGCTCGTGTCCTGATCCAGTGTGCCCCCGTCCGGATGCTTGCTCCGGTTGGTGCCTCGCCCCTTGCCGGGTACCCCGTTCGGAGCCCCGGTCCCGCGGTGAAGTCTGCCCCCACCCGGCGCCGAGCACCAGTCCAGCGGACCCCCTCTCCTGGGGGCGCCCGGAGCACACACGCCAGTGCGCCCCCTGGACCGCGCGCCCCCTTGCCCCGGGCCCTGCCCCAGGGGGCGCTTTGGGGGGCTCAAAGGTGCGTTTATGCAGGTGAGAAGCGTGTGGAAGGTGCATATGATCGGGGTGTCGGCCGCGCGACGCGTCGTCGGCGCGCAGCGTTAGGAGCCCCCTCGTGAGCACTCCCCAGCAGACCCGGACCGGCGTGACCCTCGACGTCGACCACAGTGACATCGCCTACCGCGCATGGCTGAAAGAAGCCGTCCGCAGAGTCCAGGCCGACGCCAACCGCTCGGCCGACACGCACCTGCTCCACTTCCCCCTGCCGGAGCGGTGGGGCATCGACCTGTACCTGAAGGACGAGTCCACCCACCCCACCGGCAGCCTCAAACACCGGCTCGCCCGCTCCCTCTTCCTCTACGGCCTCTGCAACGGCTGGATCCGGCCGGACCGCCCGGTGATCGAGGCCTCCAGCGGCTCGACGGCCGTCTCCGAGGCGTACTTCGCGAAGCTCATCGGCGTGCCCTTCATCGCCGTCATGCCGCGCACGACGAGCGCCGAGAAGATCCGCCTCATCGAGTTCCACGCCGGCCGGTGCCACTTCGTGGACGACCCCCGCACGATGTACGAGGAGTCCGCCCGCCTCGCGGCCGAGACCGGCGGCCACTACATGGACCAGTTCACCTATGCCGAACGGGCCACGGACTGGCGCGGCAACAACAACATCGCCGAGTCCATCTTCCGGCAGCTGCGCATGGAGCGGTTCCCCGAGCCGGCGTGGATCGTCGCCACGGCGGGCACCGGGGGCACCTCGGCGACCCTCGCGCGCTACGTCCACTACATGCAGTACGACACCCGCGTCTGCGTGGCCGACCCCGAGAACTCGTGTTTCTTCGAGGGCTGGACCACCGGCGATCCGGACGTCACCTACGACTGCGGCTCCCGCATCGAGGGCATCGGCCGGCCCCGTATGGAACCCAGCTTCGTGCCCGGCGCGATCGACCGGATGATGAAGGTGCCCGACGCGGCCAGCGTCGCCGCGGTACGGGCACTGGAGCGCGCCATCGGCCGCAAGGCGGGCGGCTCGACCGGCACGGGCCTGTGGAGCGCGCTGAAGATCGTCGCGGAGATGGTGTCCGAGGGACGGCAGGGGAGCGTCGTGACGCTGCTGTGCGACCCCGGGGACCGGTATCTCGACAAGTACTACTCGGACACCTGGCTGGCCGCCCAGGGGCTGGACATCGAGCCGTACACCGCCGCGATCGACTCGCTGCTGGAGACGGGCGTCTGGCCCGACTGAGCCGAGATCCCGGTCCCGTCGGCGCGCGGCGCTACGACGCCGCCAGCCTGCGGTCCAGCGCCGTGACGGCGTCCCGGAACGCCTTGGCCTGAGCCGCCCGTACCGGTTTCATGGCGAGCCGGTACGCCGCCGTCCCGTCGGTCGCGAACGTCCACCGCACCCGGGTCCCGGTGCCGGCCGGGGCGAGCCGCCACTCCTCGGCGATCGCCCGCACCCCGGGCACGTTGGTGACGTCGACGCGATAGGCGTACACCTCGGGTCCCTCCGCCGCGATGACCGACTCCCGGAACCGGACGCCTCCCATGAGGCGGATGTCGCGCCCTTTCCCGCCGTCGACCGGACGGGCGGCCGTCACCTGGGGGAACCAGTCGGCCCAGCCGGGCACGTCCTCCAGGGCGCGGTAGACGGCCTCCACCGGAGCGGAGATCTCCCGTGCGAAGACGTGCCGTACGGGCGCGACCCCGACGAAGTCGAGCCCCACCGGGCGCAGACGGTGAGCCATGGACGAAGCCCTCCTGTGTGGGAGCGGGCGATGACCGGCAGCGTCACCCTGACTGGCGACCCGTCAGCTGTCAGTCTCTTCCTCGGGCTCCCCGGCCACCACCAGCCGCCGCAGGTGCTCCACGACCACCCCGCGCGCCTCGTCCGGCAGACCGGCGTCCGTCACGAGTGTGTCGATCCGCTCCAGCGAGGCGAACGAACTCAAGCCGACCTTGCCCCACTTGGTGTGGTCGGCGACCACGACGACCCGCCGGGCCGACTGCACGAGCCGCCGGTTCGTCTCCGCCTCCGCGAGGTTCGGAGTCGAGAGGCCGGCCTCCACCGATATGCCGTGCACCCCGAGGAACAGCAGGTCGAAGTGGAGCGCCGCGATCGCCTGGTCGGCGACCGGCCCCACCAGCGAGTCGGACGGGGTGCGCACACCGCCGGTCAGCACGACAGTGGCCGCGCCCTGCCGCGGGCCCGAGGTGCGCTGCGCCGCGTGGAACACGTCGGCCACCCGCACCGAGTTGGTGACCACCGTCAGGTCGGGCACGTCCAGCAGCTGCTGTGCCAGCGCGTACGTCGTCGTACCGCCGGACAGGGCGATCGCCGCGCCCGGCGCGACCAGCTTGGCCGCGGCCCGTGCGATGTCCTCCTTGGCGGTCAGCTCCAGCCCCGACTTGGCCTCGAAGCCCGGCTCGTGCGTACTCGCCTCGACCACCGGGACAGCGCCGCCGTGCACCTTCTCCAGCACGCCCTGGCGGGCGAGCGCGTCGAGGTCGCGGCGGACCGTCATGTCCGACACGCCGAGCTTGCGCGTCAGCTCGTTGACCCGGACCCCGCCCCGGCGGCGGACCTCGTCGAGGATCAGGGATCGCCGCTGCTCCGCGAGGAGGTTCTGATTCTCGCTCACGTACGCTCCGGTCCTTTCGCCTCAATGCCGTCCGACAGGCCCAGCACACCTGGCCCAACCAGGACATTCTCCCCCGGCTCCGGTGCGCGGACGCCCCATCCTTGCATGTCGGGGAGCCGGCGGCGCCACCGACCGCTCGTCGCGCACATGTCACCCGACGCCGCACCCGTCGTTCCGCAGTGTTACGGATCGGGGAGATTCCGTGACAGGAGGTGTGCGGCGCCGCAGAAGTGGAGATCCTTGTGCCCGCACGGACAGAGCCGACGGCGTGTCACGGGGGAAGTGCGAATCAGTGGAACGTGCGCGGGAACATGACTCGACCGGCGGGCCCGACCAGCCCGCCCGGCGGCCCGGTGAGACCGGGACCGCCCTGGAACTCCTGGTCCACGGCGTGGGCGGCACCACGCCGCAGGAGATGCTCAACGATCCGCGCACGGTGCGGATCACCGGCGACGACATCGCGGCCGTCTTCCGGCGCGCCGACGACGTCGACGCGGAGCGCAGCCCCGACGACCGCCGCCGCGACGGACCCGTGCCCGAGGCCTACGTCTGGTGCAATCTCACCTCCGGCAACGGCACCCGGGCCCTGTGGCTGTTGCTGCTGCCGTTCATGGTCGTCAACCTCGCCCACTGGATGCGCCCCAGCGCCCGGGGCCACCGCCGCACGGTGCGCCTGTACGGCCTCCTGGTGCGGCTCACGGGGCTCACCCTGACGGTGCTGCTCGTCGCGGCGGCCTGCGAGGTCGCCCTCGACCTGGCGGCCTGGCAGTGCGCGGGCACGCGCGCGTGCGCCGACCGGCACTCCTGGCTGGGCTTCCTCTCGCCCACCGTCTCGGACGGCGGCTGGTGGAACAGCCCCGGCCGCAGGCTCGCCCTGGCGTCCTTCGTCCCGACCGCCCTGACCGTCCTGCTGTGGTACCTGTCCCGGCGCACCTGGAGCGACTACGAGTCCCAGCAGCCGCCGACCCGCGACCCCGAGCCCGACGAGGACGGCGGCGGCTCGACCGCGCTGGGCCGGCCCGGCTTCTGGTACGGACGCCGGCTGGTGGCCCGGCTGCGTGCCGCGCACACCGCCGCCGGGCTGGTCACGGTCGCCGCCGCGGTCGCCGGCGCCGCCGCCCGCCACGACCGCGAGCCCGGCGGCCCCGCCGTACTGAACATCCTGGGCCTGCTCCTGGAGGCAGCCCTCGCGGCCTGCGCGGTCGCCGTGGTGTGGGTGGTGTGCCGCCGGGGCCGCAGCGAGAGACGCATCGACCGGGAACTCGATGAGCGCTTCGTACGACGCCTGCCGCTCGCCGCCCTCGTCCTGCTCGCCCTGGCCCTGCTGTACGCGGGGTGGGAGCGGCCCGGCTGGGAGTCGGCCGGCCGACTGCCGGGCGACGCCACCTTCGGCGGTCTCGCCGCGGTCCAGGGCCTGCTCGTGATCGTCCTCGCCGGCGTCGCCTACGCACTGCACCGCACCGACCCCGACCGGCGGGCCGTGCTGCGGGGCCTCGGCGGACCGGCCGTCGCGATGCTGGCCTGCGCCCTGGGCGGGGTGATGTCCGGCGGTGTGTCGCAGCGCGTGTCCGACTGGCTGGACGGCACCGGGACGTCGATCGACGGCCCGCCGGTCCTGCTGACCTGGCAGGCGTCCGTGATCCCGCCCCTGATCGTGGTGCTCCTGGTGCTCTTCGGCTGGCTGGCCCACCGCGCCTGGCAGCTCGCCCGCGCCGAACGCGAGGCGGTGGCACGCGACTACCCGGACGAGGCCCAGGACCGCGCCCGCACCCGCCGTATCGCCTACACCCGCGCGATGGCCTCCCTCACCGACCGGGGACCCCGCATCGTCGCCGTCACCTCCGGTGTCACCCTGCTGCTCGGTGCCGGAGCCCTCGTGGGCGCCCTGACCACCGACGAGACACCGGGCGAGGCGGCACAGGGCACCTACCCCGTCGTCCACGGCGCCGCCGAGACCGCCCAGGCCCTCGGCTCCTGGCTGATCGGCCTCGGCTTCATACTCTTCGTCACCTGGGGCAGGCGCGCCTACAAGGACGCCGCCGCCCGCCGCACCATCGGCATCCTGTGGGACGTCGGCACCTTCTGGCCGCGCGCCGCCCACCCCTTCGCCCCGCCCTGCTACGCCGAGCGCGCGGTGCCCGACCTGACCTGGCGGATCGCGACCTGGACCCGCGTCACCGGCGGACGGCTGGTCATCTCCGGGCACTCGCAGGGCAGCGTGCTCGCCGCCGCCGCGGCCTGGCAACTCGCGCCGTCCACCCGCAAACGCGTCGCGCTGCTGACATACGGCTCCCCGCTGGAGCGGCTCTACGGCCGCTGGTTCCCGGCGCACTTCGGCCCCGCCGCGCTCGGCTCCCTGCACCGGGAGGTCGACTGCTGGCGCAACCTTTACCGGCTCACCGATCCCATCGGCGGCCCGGTGCGCCTGCCCGGCAACCACGACCTCGGGGTCGACCACGTGCCGTTGCAGGATCCCCTCTCCTACGGCCGCAACGACATGCACCCGCTGCCCGCGCCGATCCTCGGCCACTCCGACTACCAGGCGGATCCGGCGTTCGCCGAGGAGCGCCGCAAGCTGCTGGCCCGGCTGCGGCCGGACCTGCCGGCACCCCGGCACACGGCCGAGCAGCCCTGCCCCGGTCCGGAGGCGGAGCCTCAGAGCAACTCGGGCAGGTCCTCCGCGTAGAGCAGGGTCAGGTCGTCCGTGCTCGGCTCGGCGAACTGGGCGACCCGGCTCGCGTGCCGCTCCACCATCGCCTCGAAGGTCTGCCGCGCGGTACGGCCGTTGCCGAACGCCGGGCCCTTCGGGAGCTGAGTGAAGTACGTCCGCAGGGCCTGAGCCGCGCCGGGCGCCAGCCGGTACTCGTGCTCCTCGGCCTGCTGCTCCACGATCCGCAGCAGGTCCTCGGGGCCGTAGTCGCTGAAGGTGATGGTCCGCGAGAAGCGGGACGCCACACCGGGGTTGACCGACAGGAAGCGCTCCATCTCGGCCGTGTAGCCCGCGACGATCACCACGACCGCGTCCCGGTGGTCCTCCATCAGCTTCACCAGCGTGTCGATGGCCTCCTTGCCGAAGTCGCGGCCCGCGTCCTCCGGGGACAGCGCGTACGCCTCGTCGATGAACAGCACGCCGCCGCGCGCCTTCTCGAAGGCCTCCTGCGTGCGGATCGCCGTCGAGCCGATGTGCTCGCCCACCAGGTCGACCCGGGAAACCTCGACCAGGTGGCCCTTCTCCAGCACACCGAGGGACGCGAGGATCTCGCCGTACAGCCGCGCGACCGTCGTCTTGCCCGTGCCGGGGGAGCCCGTGAAGACCAGATGCCGCTTGACCGACGCCGCCTTCAGGCCCGCCTGCTGCCGGCGCCGGCCGACCTCGATCATGTCCGTGAGGGCGCGCACCTCGCGCTTGACGCTCTCCAGGCCCACCAGCGCGTCCAGTTCGCCGAGGACGTCCTTGGAGCTTCGGGCCGGTTGCTCGGGCTCCGCGACCGGGGCCGGGGCCGGGGGCTCCGGTTCGGTGCGCTGCCCCGGGACCGCGCCCAGCAGGCCGGGGGAGTGGCTCACCGTCTGCACGGCCGTCTCCCGCGCCGCCGGGGGCCGCACTCCCGCGCTCTCGTCGCTGGTGCAGTCCTCGACCAGGGGGCCCGCCCCGGAGGACGCGTCCGCGCCGCTGTCCGCGAACTCGTAGCCGCCGCGCGCGCACCGCTCCGTGCGGCACTTGCGCAGCGTCGTACGGCTGCCGTCGATCACATGGAAGCCGTAGCCGCCGCTGCCCGTCACCCGGCAGTTGTGGAAGCTGCCGCGGCCTCCGGCCGACACGTACACCCCCGCCTCCGCGGGTGAGTCGATCGTGCAGCGCTCCACCGTGGGGTCGGCGCCCTTGGTGACGATGACGCCGGTCTGGGTGCCGTCCAGCGTGCAGTTGCTGAGGGTGCCGCCGCTGCCGTGGTCGCGGAACCAGGCGCCCGTGGCCGCGTCCCGGATCCGGCAGTCGTCGAGCTGGGCTGTCGCACCGTCGCTCACCGACACGGCCGTGTTGCGCACCTGCGACAGGTCACTGTCGACGACGTCCGCGCGCGAGCCGCGGTCGAGGACGAACAGGGCGTCCGGCACGTCGTGCACCCGGCACGAGTCGAGCACCGCGGTGGCCCCGTCGCTCACCCACACCGCCGGGTAGTCGCCCGTGCTGTCGAAGATCTCGCACTGGTTGGCGTCCACGCGCGTGCCCGGGTCCCACACCGACAGGCCGTTGCGCCCGAACTGCCGCACCGTGGTGCGGGTCAGCGTGAGGACGGAGCGGGAACGCAGGTCGACCGCGTTCTCCGGGATGTCGTGGATACGGCAGTCGGCCAGCGTCAGCACGGCGTCGGTGTCGAGCGTGACTCCGTCGGCCGTCGTGCGGTGCACATCGCAGTCGGTGAGGTGCGCGGTGGCCCGGCCGGTGATCTGCACACCGCTGCCCCGGACCTCGTAGATCTCGCAGCCCACCGCCTCCAGCGCCGAGTTCTCCCCGGTCGCCGACAGGCCCGAGCCCGAGGTGTGGTGCACCCGGCAGCGCTCCAGACGGGGGTGGGCGCCGCCGCGCACCGCCACGCCCGCCTGGCCGGCCGCGACGACCTCGCACTCCTCGAACACCCCGCCCGCGCCGTCGAGTACGGCGATGCCGATGCCCGCCGGATTGTCGACCGCGCAACGCCGGACCGTGGGCCGGGCGTTGCCGCGCACCTCGATCCCGGCCGCCGACCGCGTGACCACTCGTACGTTGCTCAGCTCCGGAGTGCCCTCCTCCACCAGCACCGCCGGGGCGGCCGCGTCCTGGCCCTCCACGTACAGGTCCTGGACCACCGCCGAGGCGCGCACGGTCAGCGGCACGCCGTCCGCGGGCGCGATCCGCACCGAGCCGGGGGAGCCCTCGGGGCCGCGCAGGGTCACCGCGCGCTGCACGACGAGGTTCTCCCGGTAGGTGCCGGGGGCGACCGTGAGGACGTCTCCGTCGGCCGCGGCCTCCAGGGCAGCGGCGAGCGATGCGTACTCACCCGTGCGGCGCCGCCACCGCGACGTGCCGGTGTGCGTCACCTGGACCGTGCCCTGTGCCATGGTGTAGCTGTGCCCCCACCTCGGTCGTACTGATGGCTCGTTCGCCTTCGGGACGCTGCCACCGGTGTCGGGACCGCGACCGGGCCGGGCCCTCGGGCCTGCGCGCGCACGCGGCATCGAAACCGGCGCGCCCCTCCTGCTCGCTCGCGCGCGGGTTGTGCCGAACGGTTCGGCCGGACCACCGTAGCGTGCGCGCGGGTGGTGGGTTGACCAGAGCCGGAAGGCTGTCAGCTGCCGGTGCCCGTCCTGCCCCAGTCCGGGCCCGCCTTGTCCCATGCATGGTCCCAACGGGCGTACCTGCGGCGGACCATGCGCCAGACGATCAGCCGTCTGCCGCCCTCGACGAGACCGCCGGCCGCCAGGGCCGCGCCGAAGCCGGCGAGGACCGCGTGCGTCGACGCCGTCGCGGAGTCGAGGGGGCGGGCCACCATCCGGCCGTGCCGGTCGGTCCATATCCGGAACTCGTCGCCCTGCTGCGGGTCCTTGAGGCTCGCCAGCACCGGGCCCTGATGTGCGGTGCCGTCCGGTGCCGTCCAGTCGGCGAGGACGCGGTTGCGCAGATCCCGGCCCGTGGAGGTCTCCGGGTCGGCGTCCAGCGGGGAGCGGTCGAGCTTGCGGACCACTGTGGCCGTCACCAGGTGCCGCGCTTCGTGCTGCTCGCGGACGGAGCGCTGAAGGGCGTCCTGGGCGGCGCCCCCGACGAGGGAGCCGGCCACCGGCGCGGCCAGGAGGATCAGCACCAGGGCCGCCAGCGCCACCCAGGCCTCGGCCAGATCGGTCGCGCGGCACAGCGGGTTGCGCCGCCAGCGCCAGAGTCCGCTGATCGCTCGCACCGCCTGCACCCCCCTTCCCGCTCCGTGATAACCCCCGGCCGAGCCGTCCACGCGCCAACCGGGCGAAGAGAGAGCGAAATCACCTCTCACCGGCGACTCTCATGAACTTCTCACACAAGCCCAACGCCCGGGCGTCGGGGGCGGTTCCCGCCCGGGGGCGCCGACCGGAGGCCCCGCTACTCGAGGATGCTGACCGGGTCGCCGACCCGGATGGTGCCCCGGGACAGGGGCACCAGGTTCTGCCCGAAGACCAGATTGCCGTCGAGCCGCCGGTGCCGCCCCAGGCTGTACAGGGGCTCGCGGCCGCGCTCACCCGTGCCCTGGTCGGTGGTGGTCACCAGGCACCGTCCGCAGGTCTTGGCGACGCGGAAGGACACGTCCCCGATGGCGAGGCGCGACCAGCCGTCCTCGGCCCAGGCGTCGGTGCCCGCCACGACCACGCTCGGCCGGAAACGGTTCATGGGGAGCGGACCCTCGTCCGCGTGATCACCCTGCGCGATCAGGGCGTTGAGGGCGTCGAGGGAGGCCGTCGTGGTGAGCAGCAGCGGAAAGCCGTCGGCGAAGGAGACGGTCTCGCCGGGACGCGCGTACTCCGGG
>NZ_DF968367.1:0-15254 GCF_001270025.1 Streptomyces azureus
CGGTAACGGTGTGGGGTACTGCGGGGAAGGCCGTCGCGGGCGGGTGGAGGGGGCCGGTGGGGAACGGGGCGGTGGACGCCGAGGTCACGCGCCTGGAGGGCGGGTGGATCCAGCTGAGACGGGACATCCACCGGCACCCCGAGCTGCCGGGGGAGGAGCGTCGTACCGCGGGCGTGGTGGCCCGGGAGCTGCGGGCGGCCGGGCTGACCGTCACCACCGGGGTCGGCGGTCATGGTGTGGTCGGTGTCCTGCACGGCGCGCGTGCGGGCCGGACGGTCGCGTACCGGGCGGACATGGACGCGGTGCCGCCCAAGGACATCGTCGGAGGCGGCCAGGCCGCGGCCCACTTGTGCGGGCACGACATCCACACGACGGTGGCCCTGGGCGTCGCGAAGGTCCTGGCGCGGCTGCGGCGGCACCTGAGCGGCACGGCGGTGTTCCTCTTCCAGCCCGCCGAGGAAAGCCTCTCCGGAGCCCGGGCACTGATCGAGGCGGGCGTGCTGGAGCGCACCCGTGTCGAGGAGATCCACGCGCTGCACTGCGGGCCCTTCCCCGTCGGCCGGTTCGCTGTGACCGGCGGCTACGGCATGCCGGGCCAGGACAAGGCGGAGGTGACGCTTCAGGGCCCGGACGCGCCCGATGCCGCGCGGCGGCTGGCCGCCGAGATCGGCGCGCTCGCCACGGTGACTCCCCCGCAGACGCCCGCGGACATCGAGTGGATGGTCACCGACGCCCAGACGCCCGACGGGCCGTTCGCCCGCTTCGTCGCCCTCCGGGCCTCGGCGCGGGAGACCAAGGTAAGCGTGTCCTACCGCTGTTGGCCGCAGGAGCGGTACACGGAGGTACGCGAGGAGATCCGCCGGCTGGCCAAGCCGTACACGGGAGCGGCGGTGAGCTTTCCCGCCGAACCGTTCCCAGCCCTGGTCTGCCCGGAACCCGACGCCCGCGCGCTCGCCCGCCACCTGCGCCGCAGGCTGGGCCGTGACTCGGTCGCCACGCTCCATTCCGCGTTCCCGCCCTTCAGCGGCGAGGACTACGCCCTGTACCTGGAGCGCGTCCCCGGCACGTATACCTTCCTCGGCGTCCGCGCCCCCGGCGCCCCGATCACCACCAGCTACCCGCACTTCCCCGACTTCGCCCCGGACGAGCGGTCCATCGGCATCGGCGTACGGGCGATGGCCGGGTGGATCGCGGAGCGGACCCACCGTTAGACATCCCTCGCGAGGCGCGGCGGCGGCACTCCGGATCAGTCCGGCCGAGGCAGGTCGCCGAGGGCGTTCCGCAGTTGGGCGCGGCCGGTGACGCCGAGCTTGGGGAAGATCTTGTGCAGGTGGAAGCCGATGGTGCGCGGAGACAGGTAGAGCCGGGCGCCGATGTCCCGGTTGGTCAGGCCCTCGGCCGCCAGTCGGGCGATCTGAAGCTCCTGCGGCGTCAGGCCGGACACGGCTTCCGGCGCCGCGGCGGGCACCACCGCCACGCCAGCCGCGCGGAGTTCGGCGGCGGTGCGCTCGACCCAGGGCCGGGCGTCCAGCCGTTCGAAGATCTCCAGGGCGGTGCCGAGTACAGGCCGCGCCTCGACGGACCGCCGACGGCGCCGCAGCCATTCACCGAAGTTCAGGTGCGCGAGAGCGTGCTCGAACGGCCAGCGGGCGGTGACCGGGTCCGTCGCCACGCGGAAGTGGGCCTCCGCCTCCTCGGGATCGCCCAGCAGGGCCGAGGCACGGTGCACGACCGCGTCCAGGCGGGCGGAGCGGGATGCGCCCATGGCCCGTTCGGCGGCGTGCAGCACGACGCGGGCGTCGGCCGCCTGCCCGGCGCGGACGGCGGCCGCGGCGAGATCGGAGAGGCAGTACAGGGAGACGTGGTAGTGCACGGGTTCCGGGTGGAAGTCGCGGGTGAAGGCCTGGCGGAGCTGCTCGTACGCCGACTGGTGATCGCCCTCCGCGAGGAACGCCGTCCCGCGTGCCCGACGATAACGCACGTACAGGCTGCGGGACTTGCGCAGACCGAGTCCCCGCACCGCGCCGCTCGCCCGTGCGTGCGCCGCCGCATGGTCCCCCTGCGCGGCGCGTAGCGTGGCCTGGAGGAGCCGCGCTCCCACGGTGACGTTGTCCGCTCCCGCCTCGGTCGCCATCCAGAAGGCGTCCTCGGCGGCGGACTGGGCCGCGGTCCAGGCACCGCTGTCGAACAGGGCCAGGGCGAGCGCCTGCGCGAGGGTCGCGTTGGTTCCGGCCGTCGCCGTCCGGCGCAGATGATCCATGGCCCGGCCGTACAGCCGCACGGCCTGGTCGGTCGCGTCCAGGACCATGGCGGCGGCACCGAGCAGGACGAGGGCGGACAGCGAGCCGTCCCGCAGGGCGTCCACGGAGCGGGCCAGCCTCTCCAGAGCCTGCTCCCGCGCGGCGAAAGGATCACTGACCGCCGCCACCCAGAGGCGGTCGCTTCCGTCCTCGTCCGGCTGCGGCGCGATGAGGGCGTCGATCCGCTGGAGTTCGGCCCGGTAGAAGGGGTCACCGGAGTTGTACGCCGGAGTGGCGGCCGTTCCCAGCGCGTCCAGGGCGAGGGCGGGAGCCTGCGTGGCCATGGCCTCGGCCACGTGCAGCAGGAACGCCAGGGAGTCGTCGTGCCGTCCGCTATCTGCACAAGCTCTTCCAGGACGACGGCACCACAGTGGGCCAGTGGGTGCGGCAGCGCAGGCTGGACTCGTGCAGGCAGGAGCTCGGCCGGACGTCGAATCGCAGAACGACCGTGGCCGCCGTGGCACACCGCTGGGGCTTCAGCAGCCCTTCGCACTTCAGCCGCACGTTCCGGGACGCCTACGGTATGTCCCCCAGCGAATGGCAGGCGTTGGCGGCGTCGGGTGCCGGCTCGCCGATCACCGACGCGCGGTGCCCGTGAACGGCCTTCAGCGGCTTCTGGCATGATCACGGCGTGACCAGTGAGCCCGCGCAGCCCGGCCCCAGGAAGTGCGTCCTCTTCGATGTCGACGGCACGTTGATCGACGCCGTGGACAACCAGCGCCGGGTCTGGGCGCGTTGGGCGGGGCGATACGGGCTCGACGCGGCTGAGGTCTATCGGGTGGCCTTGCGGACGCGGCCGGTGGAGACCTTCGCCAGCGTGGCTCCGGACCAGGATCCAAGGGAGTGCCTGGCTGCGCTGCACGAGCTGGAGGACGAGGACGTCCGGTCCGGCGTCTATGCGGCCTTCGACGGCGCGTCGCAGTTGCTGGGCAACCTGCCGTCGGGGGCGTGGGCGCTCGTGACCTCCAACTACGAGCACCGAGTGCGCGGGCGATTTGCTCGGACGGGTCTGCCGCTCCCGCGCGTCATCGTGGACGCCGCCGCGGTGGAAGAAGGAAAGCCCTCGCCCGTGCCCTACCTGTCGGCCGCCGAGCAACTCGGTGTCCGGCCCGAGGACTGCCTGGTCATCGAGGACGCACCGTCCGGCGTCGAAGCAGGGCTGCGGGCCGGCATGACGGTATGGGGAGTCAACGCCGCGGCTGCGGTGGCCGGCGTGCACCGCCATTTCGCGAGCCTGCGTGAAGCGGTCCCCGACATCCTCGCCTTCGCCGGGCTGGAGGGATCAGCCGCAGTGAGGTGATCACGCTGTGGCCGGCGTGATCACGGCGTCGGGAACTGCCGGTGGTCCACCGGTGGACCGGCGGAACGCTCACGGCCGGGGGCGGATCCAGGGGGCATCGGAGGCTGAGATCCGGTGCGCGGTCACGGCGGTGATCGCGAGCAGCAGCAGCGTCAGGCCCAGCGCGAAAGAGAGGCGGCCGTGCAGGATGATCCCGGCGCCGGCGAGGGCGCCGAGGAACATGGCGAGCACGGAGAGGATCCGGCGCCCGGGGCGCGGCGCTTCACCGCCCGCCCGGGTGGAGTCGGCGGCCAGCCCTGTCAGCGTCAGGGTCAGGACGGTCGTGGTGAGGTCCGGCACGCCGAGCCGGCGGGCGACCGCGTTCTGCACACCCATGGCGAGCCCCAGGCACACGATCAGGGTGTGGCGCACGCCGGTGGTGACCCGGTCGTCCGCCGCGACGGCGCCCCCCACGGACACCGCGACCAGGGCCGTTTGCACCACCGTCGCGGCGCGCAGCAGACGGCCGCGGTGCGCGGCGAACCGCGTGCCGAGCCCGCCCCCGGCGAACGCGCCGACGAGGAACGCGGCCATCGACACCACGGACGCGAGCGCGGACAGGCCCTCGGCGCCGGCCAGAGCGAACCCGAGGAAGACCACATTGCCGGTCATGTTGGCGACGAAGACATGCCCGAGCGCCAGGTAGCTGACCGCGTCGACCATGCCGGTGGCCACCGTCAGGGCCAGCATCAGGGGAGGCAGCGGACCGTCCCGTTCGTCGTGACGCGGCACCAGGGTGCGGGCCGCGTCACTCAGGGATTCACCAGGAGATGACCATGTCCGATCCCGTCGAGCCGGTTCAGCCGGTGCTGGAACCCGCGGCAGCCGCCTTCGCCGAGGCCACCGCCCATCCCCCCTATCTGTTCGACCTGCCTCCGGCGGAGGGGCGCAAGGCCGTCGACGAGGTGCAGTCCGGAGAGGTCGCCAAACCCGCGGTCGACGAGGAGTGGATCACTGTGCCCGGCGGGCCGACGGGCAGCGTCCGCGCACGGATCGTCAAGCCCGCCGGAGCCGACGGCACCCTCCCGGTGATCCTCTACATCCACGGCGCGGGCTGGGTGTTCGGCAACGCCCACACCCATGACCGCCTGGTCCGCGAACTGGCCGACGGCGCAGGTGCCGCTGTGGTGTTCCCCGAGTACGACCTGTCACCCGAGGCCCGTTACCCGGTCGCCATCGAGCAGAACTACGCCGTGGCGCGGTGGATCGTGGAACACGGCGTGACGAAGGGACTGGACGCCGCCCGTATCGCGGTCGCCGGTGACTCCGTCGGCGGCAACATGTCCGCCGCGCTGACGCTGATGGCCAAGGAGCGCGGCGACGTCCCCCTGGTGCAGCAGGTGCTGTTCTACCCGGTCACCGACGCGAACTTCGACACCGGCTCCTACCACCAGTTCGCCACCGGCTACTTCCTGCGCCGCGACGGCATGCAGTGGTTCTGGGACCAGTACACGACCGACGAGGCCGAGCGGGCCCGGATCACCGCCTCCCCGCTGCGCGCCACCACCGAGCAACTCGCGGATCTGCCCCCGGCCCTGGTCATCACCGCCGAGGCCGACGTGCTGCGCGACGAGGGGGAGGCGTATGCGGGCAAGCTCCGTCAGGCCGGCGTCCCGGTCACCGCCGTGCGCTTCCAGGGCATCATCCACGACTTCGTGATGCTCGACGCCCTGCGCGGCACCCACGCCGCCGAGGCCGCCATCGCGATGGCCGTCAGCACTCTGCGCGCCGCCCTGCACACCGCCTGACAACGAGGAGAGACGCCACCATGACCGCCTCCACCACCCCCAGCGTCGTCCTCGTCCACGGCGCCTTCGCCGACGCGGCCAGCTGGATCGGGGTCATCGCCGAACTGCAGGACCACGGCATCCCCGTGATCGCGCCGCCCAACCCGCTGCGCGGGCTCGCCGCCGACGCCGCGTACGTCGCCTCCGTGACCGCCCAGATCGACGGCCCCGTCATCCTGGTCGGGCACTCCTACGGCGGTGCGCTCATCACCGTGGCCGGCACCGCCGAGAACGTCGTCGGACTGGTCTACGTCACCGCCTACGTCCTCGAAGAGGGCGAAAGCCTCGGCGAGTTGCAGGGCCGCTTCCCCGCCTCCCCGCTGGTGAGCAACCTTAAGCAGTGGACGTACCCCGCCGAGGGCGGTGACCCCGCGACCGAGGTCGCCATCACCGCCGACGCCTTCCCGTCGGTCTTCGCCGCCGACGTGGGCGCCGACGTCACCCAGGTGCTTGCCGTCTCCCAACGGCCGCTGGCCGCCGCCGCGTTCGAGGAGAAGGCGACGGCGGCCGCGTGGAAGACCAAGCCGTCCTGGGCCCTGGTGGCCGGAGCGGACCAGGCGATCAACCCCGACGTCGAGCGGTTCGGCGCCGAGCGCGCCGGGGCGACCGTCGTGGAGATAGAGGGAGCGTCGCACGCGGTCGCCGTCTCCCGGCCGAAGGACGTCGCCGGCCTGATCCGCGACGCGGTGCGGGCGACGAGCTGACCCGGGGCCACACCGGCCGTGCGGACCGAGTCGCCTCGTCCGCGCGGTCGGGGTGTCGCTCGGCGAAGCGCGCGCTCTCCGCCTGGTACGCCGACATTTCGTTGCCGGTGTCCCATCCCCGGTCCCCGATTCGCTTCCGGTCGGCGTATTGATGCGTCCTTCCGCCGGTGTTCGGCTCCCGACGCCCCCGCTCTGACCTGCCGGGCGGACGTACGAGTTGCCCGTCCGGGGGCAGCGCCGGCGCCCACAGGCAGCGTCCGCTCTGGGCCGGTACCTGTCCTGGCCCGGTCGGCGCGGCCGGTTGTCAGTCCACGGAGGCCATGAAGCTCAGCATCCTGCGGTTGATCTCCGCCGCGTGGTCGATCTGCGGCCCGTGGCCCGTGTCGGAGATGATCTCGGCTCGGGCACCGGGGACCAGGCGTGGCACACGCTCCGCCTGCCGCTGCGGGTGCACGAGGAGGCTTCGCTTGCCGAGCACCAGATAGAGCGGGGTCCGGATGGTGGACAGTTCCTCCTCGGACAGGGGCAGCGGCGCCGGTCGGCGTATGCGGTAGGCGCGAACGGCCGTTCTGATCATCGTGCGCAGTTCCGGCATGACGAGGACCGGCTGTTCCAGCCAGGCCGCCAGCCGCGGGCGGAGCGCCTTGGGTGCGAAGGTCGCGAAAAAGCCGGCGAAGATCCAGACGAAGAAGCGCAGCCCCACTTTCTCCAGGCCGCCGGGGTCGAGCAGCGTGACCGAGGCGAGGCGGCCGGGCCTGCGATGTGCCTGGTTCAGGGCGAGCCATCCGCCGTAGGAGGTGCCGACGAGGTGGACGCGGCCGAGGCCGAGTCCGGCGAGTGTCTCGTCCAGCCACTGTGCGGCGCGTTCGGGGTCGTGGATCGGCTCGCGCTGCACGCTGCGGCCGGGGTCCCCCGGGGTGTCGATCGCGTAGACCGGGCGGTCCGCGCTGAGGGCGGGGGAGTTGGGGTACCACATGGCGGAGCAGGAGCCGGCCCCGTGCACCAGGACGACGGGGGTGCGGGACCGGGCCGCCTCGCTCGCGGGGCCGTAGCGGTAGACGTGCGTGGTGGCGAACGACGTCTCCACGTCCTCTTCCGCCAGCGCGGCCGCTCCCAGCGCGTAGACCGCATCGCAGGCCGTGAAGTAGCGCTCCCGCCAGGCGTCGCTCACGTAGCGGCCGACATCGGCCTGGGGACGGGCAGCGGTCTCGGGCATGGCCACCTCCGGCGTCTCGGTTTTGTGATACGAACGTACCACGATGTTGGTACAGTCGTATCATCAAAGCCGCCATGGAGCCACAGCAGGAACGACGAGCGGAGAACCGGCCGATGCCCAAGCGCGTGGACCACGCAGAACGGCGCACCGAGATCGCGGAGGCGCTCGTCCGGGTCGCCGGCCGGCGCGGACTGCATGCCGTGGGGATGCGCGATGTGGCGGCGGAGGCGGGCGTATCACTGCGGCTGGTGCAGTACTACTTCCAGACCAAGGAGAAGTTGCTGCTCTTCGGGCTCGAGCATCTGGCGGAGAGGTTCGGGGAGCGGGTCTCCGCCCGGGTGCGGGCCGCCGGGGACAGTCCCGGTCCGCGCGCGATGGTCGAGGCGCTGCTGATGGCGGCGCTGCCGACGGACGACGAGAGCCGCACCTTCCACCACCTGTACACGTCCTACGCCATCCTCTCCGTGAACGACCGGGCACTGGCGGCCCAGCCCTTCATCAAGAACCCTGACGCCGCCGAAGACGCCCTGACCGGACTGCTCCGGCAGGCGCAGGAGGCGGATCTGCTCGAGCCCGGTGTGGACGCACGGCTGGAGGCAGCCGGCCTGCTCGCCATGTCCGCGGGACTCGGCACCGGCATCCTCGTCGGCCAGCGCACCCCGGAGTCCGCCACCGCGGTCCTGGACCACCACCTGAACCGCGTCTTCCGTAGATGACAGGCCTCTGATACGGCCACCGCAGCCCCGCATCGGGGTTCCTCGGACCCTCCCGTCATGGGCGGGCTACTGTACGAACACGCCATGTTGCCGCCGGTCAGCCGAGGAGGAACCCTGTGTCATCCCCCTGCGACCCCCAGCGCGCTCCCGCCGGCGATGTGGGCGCAGCACTCATGATGATCGACTCTCGGCTCAAGGCCATCTACGACGGCAGATCCGGGACCGACGCCGAACAACAAGCGCTGACCGACCAGTTCGCCGTGTCCTTGGGGCCCCGCGGGGTCGATGACTTGCTGGACGGCGCGTGCACGCTCATCTACATGTTCATGCAGTGGCTGCGGATGGCCTACGAGGACCACGACAAGGACGTCATCGAGTACGTGGTGCCCAACCTCGTGGCCACGATGCGCATGATGCCCAAGAGCGTCCGTCCCGAAGCCATCCCCACCATGGCGGGCCTGCTCGTCGCTGCCGGCACCGGCCTGAGCCCGAGCCTGTGGCGCAAGCAGTACGGAGACTGGACCATGGACGAGATGAATCCCCTGGAAGCCACCGCCTTCCTGCTTGCGGAGCACATCAACCGCCTCACCGACGACCGCGACTTCGCCACCCGCATGATCACCGAAGCCCTGACCAGGGCGGACGAAGGCTGACTGCGGGCGGGGTCATCCGCCGAGCGCCGTCGGGCCGAGGCCGGCAGGCAGCCGGCGCACGGCCAGCGCCACGGCCTCGTGCGCTGTGCTGAAGAGGCCGAGGTCCGGAGTGACGAAGCCCCTGCCCACTTCGTACATGCCGTCGCTGCCCGCGGTCAGGCACGGCCCGACGGCGGTCAGGCGCGGCCGGGTGGTGGTCGAGAAGCGCAGTGCCCAGTGGCTCGTGAACGGGTACAGGGCGCGCAGCGCCGGCTCGGAGTGCGCCGCCTCGATCAGGGCTTGGTAGGTCTCCTGCCAGGCGTACTCCAGTTCACCCGCCTCCTGACGCATGCCCTGCCACTCGGATTCCGTCAGGCCCGCGGGATCGTGGTCGGGCACCTCGAACCGGCCGGTCAGGTGCACGAAAGGTGCCGCCCGGCGGATGTCTCGCAGGGTCGATCCGTGGTGCCATGCCCGGGCGGCCCTGGCAACCTCCGCCAGGTCGTCCGTCCTGCCGTCGATGAGGGGCATGTCCTGGAACGATTCCGTTCCCCATATCGACCACCGTCGTTCGTGCGGCCATGCGCTGATCCGCAGCGGCTCACGGTGCGGCAGGGTGCTCGGGACCGTCGCATGGAGCAGCGGAGCGGAATCCGGAGACCTCGCGGGGACAGCGCCGAAGCAGCCTTCCGCCTCCGCCCGGAGTGCTGTGGCGAGGCTGCCGCAGGCTGCGACGTCGGGGTACACAGCGGCGGGATCAGGAGGCGTGGGCACGGCCACTGATCGTGCCCGACCCGCTGTGACTCGGCCCTGTTGGCCCTTCAGAAACAGCCCTCTCCGGTTCGCGGCGGCAGGCGCAGTACTGGAATCGGATAGGCCAATCCGGTTGCTAGGGTGGCTGCATGACCCCTGGCGCCCAGAACCCCGACGGTCCCGCCGCTCAGCCACTGCGCAGTGATGCCGAGCGCAACCGGGAGCGGATCATCGCCGCCGCGCGGACGGTGTTCGCGCGGGACGGTCTGAGCGCCTCCATGGCGTCCGTGGCCCGTGAGGCGGGGGTGGGTATCGCCACCATGTTCCGCCGCTTCCCGACGAAGGAGGAACTGGTCGACGCAGTCTTCTCCGACCGTATGGGCGCCTACGCCGACGCGGTCGCGACCGCTCTGGACGACCCGGACCCCTGGCACGGTTTCGTCGGCTACATCGAGGCCGCGTGCGCGATGCAGGCCGCCGACAGTGGCTTCGCGGACGTCCTGACCATGACCTTCCCCACCGCCAAGGTCCTGGAGCAGCGCCGCAACGAGGCGTACGAGGCCATGGTGCGGCTGATCGACCGCGCCAAGGCCACCGGCCGGCTGCGTGAGGACTTCGACCCTTCGGATCTGGTGCTGATCCACATGGCCAACGCCGGTGTCGTCAACGCCACCGGCGACGCCGCCCCCGACGCCTGGCGACGCGTCGTCGCCCTGCTGATCCAGTCGCTGGAAGCCCCGGCCCGCGGCTCCCTGCCCGACCCGCCCGGGCACGATGCCCTCTGCAAGGCGATGCTCCGCGCCGGCCAGGCAGGCCCCACCGCACCGGCGCCGGGCAAGGGCAACTGACCTCGGGGCGAAGTGTGCCAGTGGCAGCGGGGCGGCACTTGGCGGTGGGGCCCGCTGCCCGGACGCGGAAAAGGGGGACCCGCAAGGGAGTTGCCCTGGCGGATCGGCCGAGGGCATGCCGCAGCTCACCTGACCACAGACGGGACCACCCGGGTATACGCCGTGACGTATACCGCTACCGTCCGATGAGCCGCTGTTCGAGGTCGCGCAGGTCCTTGCGGATGGAGGTGCGGACCTGACGGGCGAGCAGCGGCGCGGCCAGCCGGTAGAAGCCGCCTTCGCCGCCCCGGACGCGAATGCGGGCGAGTGTGCCACGTGTGTCCGGCTCGAAGGCGTACGTGACATGCATGGGCATCGGGCCGGCCACGGAGATCATCTCCAGCAGGCGAGGCGGTTCGTACGCGGCCACACGCAGGACGTAGTCGATGCGTCGGCCGAGGAAGTATGCCGTCCGGGTGATCTCGGCGTTCACACCGAAGCCGCCTTCATCCGCCTCCCGGGTCAACTCCGCGGTGCGGATGCCCTGGGTCCACTCGGCGTCATGGCTCCAGTCCATGGCGTACCCGGCCACACGCTCGGGCGGGAGCGGGATCACGCGCTCCGCGGACACGTCGATCGTCATGGCGCCGCTTCCCTGTCCTCGGCCGGCCCGGATACGGGGTCGGCTGCTGAGGCTCAGGATCCTCGATGCCCGAAGCGAGTGCACGACGAGCTGTCGAGGGCGACCGACGTAAGGATTCCGTCATCAGCTGCGGGGTGTGGGCGGCCGCGCGGTGGCGTTGAATCGGGAGGGTTGCAGGAACTGACAGGAGGCGAGCGGGGATGGGGCGCGTGCGCAAGGTGTTGACCGGGCCGTTGGTCATCGCGGTGCTGGTGGTGGCGGTCGGCGGAGTCGGATTCGGGCTGTACTGGTTCCAGCCCTGGAAGCTGTGGCAGGACGAGACCGTTCAGGAGGCCCTGCCCGGGGTCGCGGAGACATCCGCCCCTCCCGCCGCGGCACCCTCCGAGCCACCCTCCGAGTCGCCTTCCCCGGCCACCGGTCCGCGGACACTGGCGAGCGGTGAGCTGATCAGCCACGAGCACGCGACCTCGGGCACGGTGAAGCTCGTACGGCTGGCCGACGGTTCTCATGTCGTCCGGCTGGAGAACCTGAACACCAGCAACGGACCGGACCTGCGCGTCTGGCTGACCGACGCGCCGGTGAAACCGGGGAAGGCGGGCTGGCACGTCTTCGACGACGGCAAGTACGTCAGCCTCGGCAAGCTCAAAGGCAACAAGGGAAGCCAGAACTACGTCCTCCCCGGTGACGCGGACCTGTCGAGCTTCAGCAGCGTGAGCATCTGGTGCGACCGTTTCGACGTGTCGTTCGGCGCCGCGGAGCTGGCCCGGGTCTGACAGCCGGCTCATCCCGTGCCGTACAGCGTCGTGAGCAGTTCGATCGCGGCCTGGGTGGAGGGATGCGGTTCGTCCCGCCACCAGGCGAGGCGAACCGCGATCGGCTCGGCGTCGCGCACCGGTCGGTGGACGATGCCGGGACGCGGGTACTGGTGTGCCGTCGACTCGGCCGTCATACCCGCACAGCGGCCGATGGAGATGGCGGTCAGCCAGTCGTCGACGTCGTGGATGTCCTTGGTCGCCGGGCGGGAGTCCGGGGGCCACAGCTGTGTCGTGGTGGTGCCGGTCCTCCGGTCGATCAGCAGCGTACGCCCGCCGATGTCAGCGAGTCTCACGGAGCGGCGCCGCGCCAAGGGGTCGTCGGACGCCATGGCACACAGTCGCCTTTCCAGCCCCACGATGGCGGAGTCGAAACGGCGGTCGTCCAGCGCCCTGCGCACCACGGCCAGGTCACATGCCCCCTCCGCCAGCCCGGCGGTGGCGGAGTTTACGCGGACGAACCGTAGCTCCGTCGCGGTGTGCGTCTCGGCCCAGCGGCGCTGAAAGCCAGCGTGTGGCGGCCTACAGCCGACCAGGCGTAACCGATGCGCAGACAGGCATGACCTGAGGTGGCCTCCCGGACCAGATCGTCCACCTCGGCGAGCACACGGCGGGCATGTCCCAACACGCGCAGCCCCGTCCCGGTCGGGCTCACCTCACGGGAGGTCCGCCGCAACAGCCTTGCATCGAGGGCAGGGCCTTCGACAGCAGCTCGACGAGACGTGGGCGCAACGGAGCGCCGAAGGACAGCACGCGGCGGACCGAGGGCAGCGTCAGGCCGTGGCGGGCGCAGTGGCCGGCGATCAGGCCGAGGACCGCCGGTGAACCTAAGACGATGCCGGCCCCGTGACGCAGCAGGGGACCGACGAGGTGCCGCGGGGGCGTGCGGGCCGGGGCCAGGTGGTCGACCTGCGGGGCGACGGTCGTGAGGCCGAGCACGCCGCCGGGCGAAGTACGGCGTCCAAGGCGGTGCGCTGTCCGGCCAGGGTGCTGTAGTGGTACTCGACGCCCTTGGGCTGTCCGGTGGAGCCGGAGGTGAAGGCGATCATCGCCAGTCCTCGTGCACGGCGGGGCCGGTGCCGTGGGCCTGGCCGCACTGCAATGCGCCCGGGCCCGGGGCGCCCGCGTCATCGCCACCGCCGGCACCGAGACCAAACGGGCCATGCTGCGCAGCCTCGGCGCCTGGCACGTACTGGACTCACGCAGCCTGGGCTTCGTCCCACGGGTCCGGGAACTCACCGAGGGCCGACCGACTTCGGCCTCGACTCGCTGCTGAGCACCGAGTTCATGGTGCGCGCCGGCGAGCACTTCGACGTCCGCCTGGCGGCCACCGAGCTGATGGGCGGCGACCGCACCCTGACCCACTTCGCGCAACTGGTGCACAGCAGGCTGGACCTCACCCAGTACCGGTCCGGCGACGGCGCGGTGTGAGGCCGTCTCCTCAAGGGGCGAGGAGACGGCCCGCCCCGTGTTCAGAGCACCTCGGCCTGCCCCGCGGTGTCGTCGAGAAACCCGCCCGACTGGTGCTGCCACAGCTTCGCGTAAGCGCCGTCGATCGTGAGCAACTCCTGGTGCGTGCCCTGTTCGACGATCCGTCCGCGGTCGAGGACGACGAGCTGGTCCATGGTGGCGACCGTGCTCAGCCGGTGCGCCACCACCAGCGCGGTCCGCCCGTCCATGAGCCGCCACAGCGCCTCCTGCACGAGGAGTTCGCTCTCCGAGTCCAGGGCGCTGGTCGCCTCGTCGAGCAGCAGGATCGGCGCGTCGCGCAGGATCGCCCGGGCGAGAGCGACGCGCTGGCGCTGACCGCCGGACAGTTTGATGCCGCGCTCACCCACCATGGTGTCGAAGCCGTCCGGCAGCACGTCGGCGAACTCCGTGACATGGGCCGCCTCGGCCGCGCGGCGGATCTCGGCCTCGGTGGCGTCCGGCCGGGCGAACGCGATGTTGTCCCGCAGGGTGCGGTGGAACATCGCCGGGTCCTGCGGCACGTAGGCGATCCGGCTGCGCAGGTCGGCCTGGCGCAGCCGGCTGATGTCCTGGCCCCCGATGAGGATGCGGCCGCCGTCGATGTCCGTCATCCGTAACAGCAGCCGGGTGAGGGAGGTCTTGCCGCCGCCGGACCGGCCGACCAGGCCGATCCGCGCCCCGCTCGGCACGTACAGGTCCAGACCCTCGAACAGCGGCTTGCCGCCCCGGTGCGCGAAGGTCACCTTCTCGAAGCGGATGTCGGCGGCCCGGGGTCGCAGCGGCTCCGGGGACGGCGGGTCGAGCACGGTGGGAGGTGTCAGGAGCAGCTCGGTGAACTGCGCTGCCTCTGTCATCGAGCTCTCCAGCCGGCGGTAGATCTGGTTGAACTCGAACATGATCCGTGTCGCGTTGCCGTAGTAGGTGAAGGCGACCACGATCGCCTCCACGCCGTGCCCGCCCCCGGCGAGCGTGACCGCGAGCAGCAGGCCCACCGCGTTGGTCAGCACGAACAGCGGCGCGACCAGCGTGTCGATGCGGAGGTTGCCGTAGTCCCACGACCGCAGCGTGAGCCGGCGCGAGGTGGCGACCCGGGAGCGGTGTTCGGCGGCCTCACGCTCCTCCGCGGCGAACGCCCGCACCGTGTCCATGTTCATCAGACTGTCGGCGACGTGCCCCGACACCCGGGCGATCGCCTCCTCACGCAGGTCGACCAGCGCCTGGCGGCGCCGGATGAGAGGCACGACCAACACCCCGGTCAGCGCGATCATCACCAGCAGTCCGACCACGAGCAGGGGTTCGTAGCGCCACAGCACCACCGCCCCGAAGACCAGCGGCACGAAGCTGCCCACGATCTGGAACGTCAGCGTGTCCACGAACTGCTCGAAACGCGAGGCGAAGCTCAGGACGCGCTTGGTCAGCGAACCGGCGAAGTTGTCGTGGAAGAACGCGGCGTCCTTGGCGAACAGCTCGTCCATCCCGATCACGTACAGGTGCTCGATGCCGAGGGCCTCGAGGCGGTTGAGGCAGTGCACGGCGACGCGCCACAGTGCCTCCGCGAGCAGCAGCACCCCGGCGAAGCCGAGGACGTACGGCAGTGTCGAGTCGACCGTGACATCCCGGTCGTCGGCGATGTCGCCGACGAGCTTGGCGACGATCAGCGGCGCGATGTAGTTGATTCCGATGTTGCCCAGCGCCATGAGCAGCATCGCGGGTGCCGTCAGCCGGCGGAGCCGGGCCAACTCCCGTCCGTAGTAACGAAGTGCGAGAAGTACCGAGCGCTTGCCCGGCTGAACCCTGCGCGATTCAGGCGTTTCCATCCCACCCCTGTGTCGTTCTGTGGCCGCCCGGCACGCGCTGGTGCGGGCAGGGGCCATCGCCGAAACGGATGTGTGGAGATTCGGGTCGAGTCCGGAAGTGTCCCGCGATGGCGACCACGGAGTCCAAGCGTTTTCCGGCCGGGCGGTGGTGCGCAGGGAGCGCCAAGGGGCACGGTCGGCGGACTCGGGGCGGGACGGTGGTGCGGAGCCGGCCGGGCGGTTCAGGGCGGTCTGGACC
>NZ_DF968368.1:0-39464 GCF_001270025.1 Streptomyces azureus
CGAAACAGCGAACGAAGAAGTCAACAACCACACGACCCCGCCGCACAGGTTAAAGATCAAGCTAGCCGAAGGTCGCCCGCTCCAGCCAGAACTCCAGCAGTTCCCGCTCCCCCAGTACCTCCAACTCCGGGGCGTTCAGCGGCAGCCGGCGGTAGAACGCGAGCAGGACGGCGGTGAGCGGACCGCGCAGGGCGACGGTGGCCTTCTCGTGGCCGCGGCGCCAGGTGACGCCGGCTTCAGTGAGTTCGATGAACCACTCGGCGTCCAGGTCGGCGCCGGTGTCGGTGGCGTGCAGGTGGATGCTGCGGCCCGGGCCGCGCAGTTCCCGCGCCGCGTCGTGCGGTGCCGTCCGCTGCACGTACTCCACGATCTGGAGCCACTCGTCGATCGCGTCGGCGGCCACGTCGGACGCGACCTCGTAGGGCAGTCCCGCGGCGAGCGTGACGTCCGCGCGGTGCACGGTGATCTCGTGCGTCATCCGGCGGGCCCAGAAACCGGAGTTGAGGATCCCCGCCCAGCTCCACACCTTCGTGTCCGGCCCGGCCTCCCGCAGCGCTGCGACGACCTGCTCGCCGCTCTCCGCCAGCCATGCGTCCAGTGCGGCGGCGTCACCCCGGGGCCCGGGTCCGGCAAGGCCCGGGACCCGCTCCTCGGGCACCTCCTCCTCGGCCCGGGTCCGCACGATGAACTCCACCCAGCGCAGGGCGCCGCCCATGTGCCGGACCAGGTCCTCCAGCGACCAGTCCGGGCAGGTCGGCACGGTGCCGGACAGATCGGCGCCGGACGTGACCACGGACCTCAACAGAGCGACCTGGTGAGCGATTTCGTCACAGTAGCGGTCGTGTGCCAGTAGCGTCATGCCCCGCACCTTAGGCGGCAGCCGATCAGTCGAGCACCACGATTTCGGCCGCGTCGAACTCCACCCCGACCTCGTCCCCGGTCTCCGGCGCCGCCCGCAGCGCGCACGCCGCCTCCAGGCGCGGGGCGTCCTCCGGCTGGAGGTGGACGGCGACATGGGTGCCCTTGAAGGCGCGCGCGGTCACCGTGCAGCGCAGGCCCGTACCGGCGGGCACCAGGCGCACACCGGCGGGCCGCACGAGCAGGGCCCGCGTGCCCTGCGGGGCACCCTCCGGCACCGGCACCTTGCCCCACGGCGTGTCCGCGGCCTCCGCCCCGACCGTCGCCTCGACGACGTTCTCGAAGCCGAGGAAACGGGCCACGAACGTGCCGGCCGGCCGCTGCCACACCTCAAGAGGCGTACCGGACTGGGCGATCCGCCCGTCCCGCATCACCACGACCCGGTCGGCCAGCGCGAAGGCCTCCCCCTGGTCGTGCGTCACGGCGAGTACGGTCGTGCCCAACCGGCCGAACAGCTCCCTCAGTTCGACGACCAGCCGCTCCCTGAGCGAACGGTCGAGCTGCCCCAAAGGCTCGTCCAGCATCAGCAGCCGGGGGCTCGGCGCCAGGGCCCGGGCCAGCGCCACCCGTTGCTGCTCCCCGCCGGACAGCGTGGCGACGGCCCGGCGGGATGCGCCCGGCAAGCCGACCAGGTCCAGCAACTCCTGTACGCGCTCGGCCTGCTGCCGCTTCGACGCTCCGTGCATGCGCGGCCCGAAGGCGACGTTGCCGCCCACGTCCCGCTGCGGGAACAGCTGGTGGTCCTGGAACATCAACCCGACCCCGCGCCGGTGCGCGGGCACGCCCGCCTGGTCGCGCCCGTCGAGCGACACCCGCCCGGAGTCGAGGGGTTGGAGCCCGGCCACCGCCCGCAGCAGCGTCGACTTGCCGCTGCCGCTGGGCCCGAGCACGCACACGACCTCGTGCTCGGCGACCTCCAGATCGACGGCGTCCAGCACGGCACGCCCGCCGAAACGGACCGTCGCGCCCTGCAGAGCCAGCAGCATCAGAACTCCCCGGTCCGGTCCGTGCGAAGCCTCTCCAGCACCAGCAGGGCCACAGCGCACACCACCATCAGAATCGTCGAAAGGGCCATCGCCTGGCCGTAGTTGACCTCCCCGGGCCGTCCCAGCAGCCGCGCCACGGCCACCGGCAGCGTCGGGTTGTCGGGCCGCGCGATGAACACCGTCGCCCCGAACTCCCCGAGCGACACCGCGAAGGCGAACCCGGCAGCGATCAGCAGCGCCCGCCGCACCATCGGCAGATCCACCTCACGCCACACCCGCCAGGGCGAGGCCCCCAGCACCGAGGCCGCCTCCCGCAGCCGCACGTCCACCGCCCGCAGCACGGGCAGCATCGTCCGCACGACGAACGGCACACCGACCAGCGCCTGCGCGAGCGGCACCAGGATCCACGAGGACCTCAGATCCAGCGGCGGCTCGTCCAGGGCGATCAGGAACCCGAAGCCCACGGTCACCGCGGACACCCCGAGCGGCAGCATCAGCAGCGCGTCGAAGCCGCGCACGAACCGCCCGGCATCCCGTCGGGTGAGCGCGACGGAGGCGAGCCCTCCGATCACCACGGCGATGAGGGTGGCGGCGACGGCGTACGACAGCGAATTGCCGATCGCCTCGATCGGCGCCACCAGGAACACCCCGCCGTCAACCCTGGTCAGCGCCCGGTAGTAGCCGAAGCCGGGCGCGTCCAGGGACCGCTCCACCAGCACCGCGAGCGGCAGCAGGAGCAGCACGACGACGGTGACGAGCACCCCGCCCAGCAGCGCCCACTGCCCGGTGCCGCGCGGCCGGCGCGCGGTCACGGACGGGTCCACCAGCCGCAGCGCCGTCTCCCGCCGCCGTACGGTCCAGGCGTGCAGGGCGAGGATCGCGCCCACCGCCACGAACTGGATCAACGTCAGCACGGCCGCCGTGGACAGGTCGAAGATCTCCGACGTCTGCCGGTAGATCTCCACCTCCAGGGTCGAGAAGGTGGGCCCGCCGAGGATCTGGACGACACCGAAGGAGGTGAAGGTGAACAGGAAGACCATGAGCGCGGCGGCGGCCACGGCGGGCGCGAGCGCCGGCAGCGTGACCTGCCGCCAGGCCCGCAGCGGCGACGCCCCGAGCATCCGCGCGGCTTCCTCCTGCCGCGGGTCGAGCTGCGCCCAGAGCCCGCCGACGGTCCGTACGACGACCGCGTAGTTGAAGAAGACGTGCGCCAGCAGGATCGCCCACACGGTGGTGTCCAGCCGCACCCCCCACAGCTCGTCCAGCAGCCCGCCGCGCCCGACCAGCGCCAGGAACGCCGTACCGACGACGACCGTCGGCAGCACGAACGGCACGGTCACCACCGCCCGCAGGACCTGCTTGCCGCGGAAGTCGAAGCGCGCGAAGACGTACGCGCCGGGCAGCGCGATCAGCAGCGTGAGCGCCGTCGAGACGATCGCCTGCCAGGTGGTGAACCACAGGACGTGCCGGACGTCGGACTGCGCCAGCACCTCCCCGATCCGCCCGAACTGCCAGACCCCGTCGACCTCCAGACCGCGCGCGACGATCGCGGCGACGGGGTAGGCGAAGAAGACGGCGAAGAACGCGACGGGCACGGCGATGAGGCCGAACCGCGCCGCGCTCCCGCGCCGCCGGTCCTTGCGGACGGCTGCTTCGGTTACTTCAGTACGAGCGAGGTCCACGACTTGACCCACTGGTCACGGTGGTCGGCGATCTTCGCCGGGTCCATGGTCTCCGGGTCCTTCGCCTGCGGCCCGTACTTCACGAACTCCGGCGGCACCTGGGCGCCCTCGCGCACCGGGTACACGTACATGTTGAGCGGCATGTCCTCCTGGAACCGCTCGCTGACCAGGAAGTCGAGGAACGCCTTGCCGCCCTTGGTGTTCTTCGCGTTGCTCAGCAGCCCGGCGTACTCGACCTGCCGGAAGCAGGTGCCCTGCGCGACCCCGGTCGGTGCCGTGGTGGGCTTCGGGTCGGTGTAGACGACCTCGACGGGCGGCGAGGAGGCGTACGACACGACGAGCGGCCGGTCCCCCTTGGCCTTCTTCCCGCCGGCCGAGCCGGAGAACTCCTCGTTGTAGGCCTGCTCCCAGCCGTCGACGACCTTCACGCCGTTGGCCTTGAGCTTCTTCCAGTAGTCCTGCCAGCCCTCGTCGCCGTACTTCGCGGCGGTGCCGAGCAGGAAACCCAGGCCGGGCGAGGAGGTGGAGGCGTTCTCGGTGACCAGGAGGTTCTTGTACTGGGGCTTGACCAGGTCGTCGAAGCTGCGCGGCGGGGCGAGCTTGTGGTCGGCGAAGTACTTCTTGTCGTAGTTGACACAGATGTCGCCGGTGTCGACGGGCGTGACCCGGTGCTGCTCCTGGTCGGCCCGGTACTCCGGCGCGATCCGGTCCGAGCCCTTCGCCTCGTACGGCTGGAACAGGCCGTTGTCGAGGGCGCGGGACAGCAGTGTGTTGTCGACGCCGAAGAAGACGTCGCCCTGCGGGTTGTCCTTGGTCAGGATGGCCTTGTTCACGGCCTGCCCGGCATCGCCGTCCTCGAGGACGTTCACCTTGTAGCCGGACTGCTTCTCGAACGCCGCGATGACGCCCTTCGAGGCGGCCCACGAGTTGTGGCTGACGAGGGTCACGGTCTTGGAGTCGCCGGATCCCGGGCCGCCGTCGGACGACCCGCACGCGGCGAGCGTGCCGGCCATGCCGAGCCCGACAACCACCGCCGTCAGCCGCTTGATGTTGTTGCTCACTGGATTCCTCCTGGAGGACCAGGAGAAGACGCGGCCCTGCCCGGGATCTCTGGGATTCCCGGGCAGGGCGCAACAGCTCGAGTGATGACCGATCTCCCTACCCAGAATGACCTGGGCCAGGTTCGGAGGGTCTGCGGCCGTGTGCCGCACTCTCAGCGCTGTGGCGCTCCCCTGTCGGAATATGAAGGTGTCGGAAAATGCGGTTGTGCTTACGCCCGTCAGACTACCGTTCGGTGGCCGCGAGCTGACCACACGCCCCGTCGATCTCCTGACCACGGGTGTCCCGGATCGTCACCGGCACACCATGGGCCGCGATCGCCTCCACGAACGCCTTCTCGTCCTCGGGCCGCGAAGCGGTCCACTTGGAGCCGGGCGTCGGGTTGAGCGGAATCAGGTTCACGTGCACGGGCCTGCCCTTGAGCATCCGCCCGAGCCGGTCACCGCGCCAGGCCTGGTCGTTGATGTCCCGGATCAGCGCGTACTCGATGGACAGCCGGCGCCCGGACTTGGCGCTGTACTCGAAGCCGGCATCCAGCACCTCCCGGACCTTCCACCGCGTGTTCACGGGCACGAGGGTGTCGCGCAGCTCGTCGTCGGGGGCGTGCAGCGAGATCGCGAGGCGGCACTTGAGGCCCTCGTCGGCGAACCTGTGGATGGCCGGGACGAGACCGACCGTCGAGACGGTGATCCCGCGCTGCGACAGCCCCAGCCCGTCGGGCTCGGGGTCGGTGAGCCGCCGGATGGAGCCGAGGACCCGGTTGTAGTTGGCGAGCGGCTCGCCCATGCCCATGAACACGATGTTGCTGAGCCGCGCCGGCCCGCCCGGCACCTCTCCGTCCCTGAGCGCCCGCATACCGTCCACGATCTGGTGCACGATCTCGGCGGTGGACAGATTCCGGTCGAGCCCCGCCTGCCCGGTCGCACAGAACGGGCAGTTCATCCCGCATCCGGCCTGCGAGCTGATGCACATGGTCACCCGGTCCGGATAGCGCATCAGCACGGACTCGACGAGCGTCCCGTCGAACAGCCGCCACAGCGTCTTGCGCGTGGCGCCCTGGTCGGTCGACAGATGCCGCACGACGGTCATCAGCTCGGGCAGCAGCGCCTCCTGGAGCCGGCCGCGGGAGCCGGCCGGAATATCGGTCCACTGCTCCGGATCGTGCGCGTACCGCGCGAAGTAGTGCTGCGAGAGCTGCTTGGCACGAAACGGCTTCTCCCCGACAGCGGCAACGGCCTCCTTGCGCTCGGCAGGAGTGAGGTCGGCGAGATGCCGCGGCGGCTTCTTGGCTCCGCGCGGGGCGACGAAAGTGAGTTCTCCGGGCTTAGGCATGGCCGTACCAGTGTCGCAGATCGATTCACGTGACCTGCGACCGTCACGTCTCAGGGTCGTCGCCTGGGTGCAGGATCCCTTCGGCAATGGCAGCGGCAGCCTTCAGCCGAGCTGCTCGGCCAGTCCGACGATGACGCCCTCGGGGCCGCGGAGGTAGCAGAGCCGGTAGCTGTCCTCGTACCGCACCACGTCACCGACGAGTTCGGCGCCGTGGGTGTGCAGGCGGGCAACGGCGTCCTCGATGTCGTCGACGGCGAACATGATGCGGCGAATGCCCAGCGTGTTCGCCGGCGCGTCCTTCGGTTCGGGACGGATCGCCTTCGGCTGGTGGAACATCGCCAGCTCGATTCGGCCGTGACCGTCCGGGGTCCGCAGCATGGCGATCTCCTGTCGGACGTCCTCGAGCCCGATGACCCGCTCCACCCAAGCTCCCTCGGCCGGCCCCCTGCCCTCCAGCTCCATGCCGAGTTCGACGAAGAACGAAAGGACGGCGTCGAGGTCGTCGACAACGATGAGGACGCTGTCCATCCGCTGGATCGTCATGCCGGGTCTCCTCGGAATGGCAGGGCCACGGCGGCGAGACCCTGTCCGGACACAGCAGTGGCCGACACACGTCGGCCGTACCCCTTTTTCAGAGGCCCTTCTCTCCCATGTGCTCCAGCCGGTCCTTGAGGATCTGCTCGTTGCGCGGCAGTTCCTTGCGGACCTGGGGGCGTACGACGAGCGGGACGAGGACCTTGCCGACGCCGTGGCCCTCGAAGTCGACCTCGATCGTCACGTGGGAGCGCCGCCCCTCGTCGAACGGCTCGACCTCGCCGTGCACCCGTGCCCGGACGGGTCCGTCGACACCCCGCATGCCCCAGCTGTGCGGCGGGTCGTACTCCGTGACCTCCATGGTCATCGGCATGACCCGGCGGCCGATGTGCCGGGTGACCCGCATCCGGGAGCCGACGCCGACGGGCCCTTCGTCGAGACGTTCCGCGGACACGGCGCTCAGCTGCCACTCCGGCAGCCGCTCGGCGTCCGTGACGTAGTCGTAGACGTCCTCGGGACGCCGGTCGACATCGATGGTCTGTCGAATGCTGGACATGATGTCCCCCTTTGCGACGTACACCTGAATCGTCCCACTTGGCGACGCCGCAAGCACCTCCGCACGACGACGGCGAGCCCCCGCCGACCATCGGACGGGAGCTCCCCACAAAGGCCATGAGGCCGGAAAAACCGCAAGGCCCTAAAGGTGGTCAAAGCCGTATAGCCTCAGCCGGACCCGACGAAGAGCACGAGCAACAGCCACACCACAGGAGCCGTGGGCAACAGCGAGTCCAGCCGGTCCATGATGCCGCCATGCCCCGGCAGCAGCGTGCCCATGTCCTTGATGCCGAGGTCCCGCTTGATCATGGACTCGCCGAGGTCGCCGAGCGTGGCGCTGACCGCGACCGCGAGGCCGAGCAACAGCCCCTGCCACCAGGCACCGCCGTCGATGAGGAACTCCAGACACAGCGCGCCCGCCACCATGGCGAAGGCGACCGCGCCGAGCAGACCCTCGCGGGTCTTGCCGGGACTGATGCGCGGCGCGAGCTTGTGACGGCCGAAGCGCCAGCCGACCGCGTAGGCACCAGTGTCGCTGACGACCGTGAGCAGCAGGAACGTGAGCACCCGCTGCGGCCCGTCGTCCGCCGTCAGCATCATCGCGACGAAGGTCGCCAGGAACGGCACGTAGAACACCGCGAAGACGCCCGCCGTGACGTCCCTGAGGTAGTTCTCGGGCGGCTCCGTCATGCGCCACACCAGCACCGCCAGTGCCGTGAGCGCCATGGCGACCCAGGCGCCCTCGGCGCCCCGGACGTACCCGGCGACGACCATCGCGGCACCGCCGAGCGCGAGCGGCACGAGGGGCGCCCGGATGCCCTTGCGTTCGTCCAGCCGCTTGGTCAGCTCCCAGAGGCCCACCACGACGGCGACCGCGATCACGCCGACGAACACGGCCTTGACGACGAACAGTGATGCGACGATCACCGCGCCCAGCCCGACCCCGACCCCTATCGCGGCACTCAGGTCGCGACCCGCGCTCTTCTTCTGCGGCTTGGGTGCCGGCTCTGCGGCGTCGGGCATGGGCTCCGGATTCGTCTCGTTTCGGACCGGGGAGCCGCTCAGCCGAGCAGCTCCCCGGTCGTCATCCTGGTCTCCGCCGTATTCGGCTACGTCGGGCACGATGGGCATGGGGCGAGTCTGAGGCGCTTCATGCGCATCGTATGCGGGACCCGCCGGAGCGGCCCCCTGGGCGTGCCCATGGCCAGGGCTGTGGGCGTACCCATGGCTGTGGGCGTACCCATGGCCATGCCCTTGGTCGGTGGGCCCCCAGTACCCGGCCTGCGGCGGCGCCCCCCAGGAAGAGTCGTTCATCAGACCTCGAGCAGCTCCGCTTCCTTGTGCTTCAGGAGCTCGTCCACCTGCGCCACGTACTTGTGGGTGGTGTCGTCGAGCTCCTTCTCCGCACGGCGGCCCTCGTCCTCGCCGATCTCGCCGTCCTTGATCAGCTTGTCGATGGCGTCCTTGGCCTTGCGGCGCACGGAGCGGATGGAGACCTTGGCGTCCTCACCCTTGCTCTTGGCGACCTTGATGTACTCGCGGCGGCGCTCCTCGGTCAGCTCGGGGAACACCACCCGGATGATGTTGCCGTCGTTGCTCGGGTTGACGCCCAGGTCGGAGTCGCGGATCGCCTGCTCGATGTTGCGCAGCGCGCTCTTGTCGAACGGGGTCACCACGGCCATGCGCGGCTCGGGCACCGAGAACGAGGCCAGCTGGTTGATCGGGGTCGGCGCGCCGTAGTAGTCGGCCACGATCTTGTTGAACATCGCCGGGTGCGCACGGCCGGTGCGGATCGCGGCGAAGTCCTCCTTGGCGACCACGACGGCCTTCTCCATCTTCTCCTCGGCCTCGAGGAGGGTCTCTTCGATCACCACTTGCTCCTGCGTGTCTTGAGTAGGCCCGGCTGCGGTTCCATGTGGGGCGGCGGCCGGCTGCGTCGCGTCTTCTTCCTGCACGGTTCCCGACCGGCAGGACATTGTCCATCCCCCGGCCCGGCTCCGTCCCGTCCGTCCCCCGGACGGGGTTGTTCTCGGGACTTCAGTCCCGGCTACCGGGGTCCCCCACCAGCGTGCCGATCTTCTCACCCTTGACGGCGCGCCCGATGTTGCCCTCCGCCAGCAGCTCGAAGACCACGATCGGGAGCTTGTTGTCGCGGCAGAGCGTCACGGCCGTGGCGTCGGCGACCTTCAGATCGCGGGTGATGACCTCGCCGTAGCCGAGGTGGTCGAACTTCACGGCGTCCGGGTTGGTCTTCGGGTCGGAGTCGTAGACCCCGTCCACGCCGTTCTTGCCCATCAGCAGCGCCTCGGCGTCGATCTCCAGGGCGCGCTGGGCGGCGGTGGTGTCGGTGGAGAAGTACGGCATGCCCATACCGGCACCGAAGATGACCACACGGCCCTTCTCCAGGTGCCGTACGGCGCGCAGCGGGATGTACGGCTCGGCGACCTGGCCCATGGTGATGGCGGTCTGCACCCGGCAGTCCACCCCCACCTTCTCCAGGAAGTCCTGGAGGGCCAGGCAGTTCATGACGGTGCCGAGCATGCCCATGTAGTCGGAGCGGGCCCGGTCCATGCCGCGCTGCTGGAGCTCGGCACCGCGGAAGAAGTTGCCGCCGCCGATGACGACCGCGATCTGCGCACCGTCGCGCACGACGGCCGCGATCTCGCGGGCGATCTTGTGCACCACGTCGGGGTCGACGCCCAGGCCGCCACCGCCGGAGAAGGCCTCTCCGGACAGCTTCAGCAGAAACCGGCCGCGTACTTTGCCGTCGTCGCTCTTCTGGGCCTTGGTGGTCATGGGGATCCCGCCTCTTTCACGTGTTGCACATACGAAGAAGGCCATTGCCGGTGGGGCGTGGTTCGCATCCCATACGGCAATGGCCTCCTCGTCAGATCTGCTGTCGTCCGCCACCCATGTGACGGCGTACACGGACGACTGCTGCCGACCTTATCGGGGTCGGGCGTCGATCGCGGTACGGACTCAGATGCCGACCTTGATGCGCGCGAAGCGCTTCAGGGTGACACCGGCCTCGTCCAGGACCTTCTGGACGGACTTCTTGTTGTCGAGCGCGTAGGGCTGGCCGAGCAGCGTGGCGTCCTTGAAGAAGCCGTTGAGGCGACCCTCGACGATCTTCGGCAGGGCGGCCTCGGGCTTGCCCTCGGCGCGGGTGGTCTCCTCGGCGACGCGGCGCTCGGACTCGACGACCTCGGCCGGGACGTCCTCCTTGGAGAGGTACTTCGGCGCGAAGGCGGCGATGTGCTGGGCGACGCCCTTGGCGATCTCGGCGTTCGGCTTGTCCAGCTCGACGAGGACACCGATCTGCGGGGGCAGGTCGGGCATCGTGCGGTGCATGTACGCCGTCACGTAGCCGTCGGCGAACCGCGCGAAGCGGTCCAGGACGATCTTCTCGCCCAGGTTGGCGTTGGCCTCGTCCACGAACGCCTGGACGGTCTTGCCGGCCTCGATCTCGGAGGCGAGCAGGGCCTCGAGGTCGGCCGGGGAGGTCTTGGCGACGTGCTCGGCGATGGCGGTGGCCACGCCCTGGAACTTGTCACCCTTGGCGACGAAGTCCGTCTCGCACTTCAGCTCGACGAGGACACCGGAGGAGTTGTCGTCGGCGATGATCGAGACGACGGCACCGTTCTCGGCGGAACGGCCCTCGCGCTTGGCGACGCCCTTCTGGCCCTTGATGCGGAGCGCCTCGACGGCCTTCTCGACGTTGCCCTCGGCCTCGTCCAGCGCCTTCTTGCAGTCCATCATGCCGGCGCCCGTGAGCTCACGGAGCTTCTTGACGTCGGCGGCGGTGTAGTTCGCCATGAGTCTGTGAATCTCTCTCGAAGTCTGGAAGATCGAAGATCTGCGGATGTGCCCCATGGAGCCGGGGGACGCTGTCCTTCCGCTGACCTACGGGTGAACGGCGGGAGCGGAGTTAATGTCACCGCTCCCGCCGTCAACTCGGACTGACGGGTCAGGCCTGCTCGGCCTCGGCGGCCTTCTCGCCCTCGGCCGGCTTCTCGGCCTCGGCGGGGGCGGCCTCGGCGGCCGGAGCAGTCTCGGCGGCCGGAGCGGCCTCAGCAGCCGGGGCGGCCTCAGCAGCCGGGGCGCCCTCGGCGGCGGGGGCAGCCTCGTCGGCCTTCTTCTCGCCCTCGAGCAGGTCGCGCTCCCACTCGGCGAGCGGCTCGCCCGCGGCCTTCTCGCCCTTGCCCTCGGTGGCGACACCGCTGCGGGAGATGAGGCCCTCGGCGACGGCGTCGGCGATGACGCGGGTGAGCAGGGTGACGGAGCGGATCGCGTCGTCGTTGCCCGGGATCTTGTAGTCGACCTCGTCGGGGTCGCAGTTGGTGTCGAGGATCGCGACGACCGGAATGTTCAGCTTCCGGGCCTCACCAACGGCGATGTGCTCCTTCTTGGTGTCCACGATCCAGACGGCGCTGGGCACCTTCTGCATCTCGCGGATACCACCGAGGGTCTTCTCCAGCTTGGCCTTCTCGCGCGAGAGCACGAGAAGCTCCTTCTTGGTCAGACCGGACGCGGCGACGTCCTCGAAGTCGATCTGCTCGAGCTCCTTGAGGCGCTGCAGACGCTTGTAGACGGTCGAGAAGTTGGTGAGCATGCCGCCCAGCCAGCGCTGGTTGACGTAGGGCATGCCGACGCGGGTGGCCTGCTCGGCGATGGCCTCCTGCGCCTGCTTCTTCGTACCGACGAACATGACCGTGCCGCCGTGGGCGACGGTCTCCTTGACGAACTCGTAGGCGCGGTCGATGTACGACAGCGACTGGAGCAGGTCGATGATGTAGATGCCGTTGCGCTCCGTGAAGATGAAGCGCTTCATCTTCGGGTTCCAACGACGGGTCTGGTGACCGAAGTGGACGCCGCTCTCCAGCAGCTCCCGCATCGTGACGACGGCCATGGCCGTATCTCCTTGTGCTTCTCGGTTGTGCCGCGGATGCCGGACGGCTTCCGCGCCTGACGCCCGCTGCGCGCCGTGCCACGAGGGACCGAGGGGCGCTGATACGGCCCGTTGCCGGGGTGCGTATCGGGGCGTGCGAAGTCGACCCGGTGACCCGGATCGCCACCAGAAGTGTACGGGACCCGCGGGGCACCGGGTGACGCCGTTGTCCACAACCGGACGGCGGTCCACAGTCACGGCCGGTGACGGGCAGTGGTCCGGGACGATTTCGGCATGCGAGCGAAGCGATGTGTACCTGTTTGTACGCGCCTGATCCTGGTGCTGGTCATGACGACTGCCGTCCTGCTGGCCCCTCCGCCGCCCCTGTTCGCGGCGGGCACACCCCTCGGGGACGTCACCGTGCCGACGGTCGGCCGCACCTGGCCCGTCGGCCCGCACCCCCGGGTCCTCCGCGGCTGGGAACCCCCGGCGACGACCTACGGCCCCGGTCACCGAGGCGTGGACCTGGCGTCAGCCCCGGGGACGCCGGTACGGGCGGTGGCCGCGGGCCGGGTGTCGTTCGCGGGTCGCGTCGCCGGCAAGGGGGTCGTCTCGGTGGAGCTGACAGGGACGGGCGAACCACCGCTGCGCACGACATACGAGCCGGTGACGGCGGCGGTGGAGGAGGGCGAGGAGGTGGAACCGGGCGAGGTGATCGGCACGGTGGACGCCACGGGTTCACACTGCACGGTTACGTGCGTGCACTGGGGCCTCCGGCGGGACGGCACGTACCTGAACCCGCTGTCGCTCCTTCCCCCGTGGCTCCTGCACAGGGGCCCGTCGAGGCTACTGCCGGTGCACTGACTCAGCTGCGGGCAGTCGTGCCGCTTGGGGCGGTGGGGGCCCCCGCTCGAGCGAAGCCGAGAGCTCGGGGGAGGGTGGGCGCAGCGGTACCCGGCCACGCCGGGCTGCGCACCCAACCGACCCCGGCACCAACGCGGCTCAGCCCCTCACACCCCGCAGGGCCATGGACACCGCGGCATCGGCGATCGACCCCGGATCTTCGGCGGCCCCCAGCTCGATCCGTCGCACCGCCGCGTCCACGACCCCCTGCAACAACATCGCCGCCAGCCGAGGCTGCTCATGCCCCAGCTCACCCAGCGCCTCGACGATCATCGCGACCAGCCCGCCATGGGCCGCCCGGATCTTCTCCCGGGCCCCGGCGTCCAGCTCACTCGCCGAGATCGCCACCACGGCCCGATGCCGCCGGTCCCCCACCAGCTCCAGCTGCTGCCGGACATACGCCTCGACCTTGGCCTCGGCCGTATCCGCCCGCGCCATCGCCGCCGACACGTCCGCCGCCCAGACGGGAAAGTCGACCTCGCACAGCTCCTCGACCACGGCCGCCCGTGACCGGAAGTACTCGTAGACGGACGAGCGCGCGAGCCCCGTCCGCTCGGCGAGGGCCGGGAAGGTCAGCGCCTCCGTACCGCCCTCGGACAACAAGGAACGAGCCGCGTCCAGCAGGGCGGCTCGCTGCATCGACCGGTGCTCGGCCACGGAGGCCGCTCGAATCCTTGGCACGTCAACCACTCTACGGACGCGCCAGGCCGGGCGGGAGAGGCTCCCGCCGTCCCGCCGTCTTCCGGCCAGGTCAGCGGCCGAAGCTCGCCAGTTTCGCTCTCAGCTGGAGCACCGACTTGGTGTGGATCTGGCTGACCCGGCTCTCGGTCACGCCCAGCACGTTCCCGATCTCGGCCAGGGTGAGCCCTTCGTAGTAGTACAGCGTGACCACGGTCTTCTCCCGCTCGGGCAGCGTGTTGATCGCCCGCGCGAGGAACCTGCGGAGCTCCCGGTCCTCGGCGACCTCCACGGGGTTGTCGGCGGCGGTGTCCTCCAGCGTGTCCATGACGCTCAGCCCGTCGCCGCCCTCGCCCCCGCCGTGCAGCAGCTCTTCCAGGGCCACCACGTTGGCCAGCGACAACTGGCTGAACACCGCGTGGAGTTCCTCCACCGCGATGCCCAGCTCGCCGGCCACCTCGCCCTCCGTCGGCGTCCGCCGCAGTCGCGCCTCCAGCGTGGCGTAGGCGCGCTCCACGTTGCGCGCCTTCTGCCGGACCGACCGGGGGATCCAGTCCAGAGCCCGCAGCTCGTCGATCATCGCGCCCCGGATCCGGGTGATCGCGTACGTCTCGAACTTGATCTCGCGGTCGATGTCGAACTTCTCGATCGCGTCGATCAGCCCGAACACCCCGGACGAGACGAAGTCCGCCTGCTCGACGTTGGACGGCAGGCCCACACTGACGCGGCCGGCGACGTACTTCACGAGTGGCGAGTAGTGCAGGATCAGCTGCTCCCGCAGCCGCTCGTCCCCCGTCGCCTTGTACGACCGCCACAGCTCGTCGAGTGTCGAGGGAGCGGGCGGCCGCACGCTGCCACCGTCACGGGCGGCTGGGGGGATCGCCGCCCGGTCGGGCCCGGAGGTGTGCTGGGGCATTCGTCGCCTTGTGCCGTTCTGCTGCGGAGTGGTGCTGCTGGGGTGGGCTGTCTGTCTGATGTCGAGTTGCCTGTCCGTGTCGGGATCCTCGTGAGCGTAGCGTGACTGCGGTGTCGCGGTGTGCGAAGGACGGAGGTCAAGGCGGACGCAGATACGTTCCGAATGGCGTCCCACCGGGTCGGCGAGCTCCTTCCGTGTGATCACCTGAGAACCCCAACTGGGGGAATTTCCAAGGGATGTCGGGGTTCCCCCGGACGGCCGAACGGGCGCGGTCAGCATGGTCCGGGACCACCGCGGACCGACATCACCGCCTGGCGTGTCAACTTCCAGCCGTCGCCGTGTCGTTCGACGTAACCGAGTGCTCGGAGTTCGTACAGTCTGGCGATCGCGTCGTCCTGTGTCGTCTGTGCACGGCGCGCGATCTCGTCCGGCCGGGCCGCCCGGCCGCCCGGCAGCGCGGCGAGCACCTGCCGGCTGGCCGGTTCCAGCAGGTCCCGGGGCAGGACCGGGCCGCGACGGTCGGGGGCCAGCTGTCCGATGTCGCCGACCAGTTCGACGATGTCCGCGGCGTCGGTGACCAGGGCCGCCTCTCCGCGCAGCAGCTCGTGCACCCCGGCGGACAGCCCGCTGGTGGCCGGTCCCGGTACGCCCATGGTGTGCCTGCCGAGGCGCTGTGCCGCCCGTGCCGTGACCAGGGAGCCGCTGCGGTGGGCGGCCTCGACGACCACGGTGCCGCGGGTGAGCGCCGCGATCACCCGGTTCCGCAGGATGAACCGGCTCGCTGTCGGGTGATCACCGGGCGGCAACTCACCGATCACCAGTCCCTGTTCTGCGATTCTGCCGATCAGCCGGGTGTGTCCGCGCGGGTAGGGGCGGTCGACGCCGCAGGCGAGGACGGCGACGGTGGCGCCGCCCGCGCCAAGGGCGCCGCGGTGGGCGGCGCCGTCGACTCCGTAGGCGCCGCCGGACACCACGACCCAGCCCTGCTCGGCCAGACCGGCGGCGAGGGTGCCCGCCATGTGCGCCCCGTACTCGGTGCAGGCGCGGGCGCCGACGACGGCCACCGATCTCAGCGCCCACATCCGCAGACCGGCCCGCCCCCGCACCCACAGCCCCAGCGGCCGGGCATCCCCGAGGTCGTCGAGCTGCCCCGGCCACTCCGAGTCCCCCGGTCCGACGAACCGCACGCCGGCCTCCCGGGCGACGGCGAGGTCCTCACGCGGCCGAGCCGCCTCGGCCCTGGCCAGCAGGCCCTTCCACCGTTTCCCGCTCACCCCGGCCAGGGGCCGCCCGCCCTCCGCCAGCCGCCGGGCCAGGGCCCGCGCCCCGAGCTCCCGCACCCACCGCCCACCGACCTCGTCGCCGGGCTCGATGACACGGGTGAGAAGGACCCGGGCGAGCAGTTCCTCGTCCGGTTCGCCGGCGACGCTCATGTCAGCGCTCCGATGGCCATGGGGACACCCCTCGGGACACCGGTGCGCAACTGGAGGGCGAGGGCGACGTCCGTCGCGTCGGGCCGGTCGTGGCCGACGAGATCGGCGACGGTCCAGGCCACGCGCAGGACGCGATCGAGGCCGCGGGCGCTCAGGACGCCCCGCTCCAGGTTCCGCTCGGCCTCGTCCATCGCCCCTGACGCGGCGTACCAGCGGCTGCGCAGCTCGCGCCCCGGTACCTCGCTGTTCGTTCGCCACGGAGTGCCGGCGAGGCGCTCGGTGGCCCGCTCCCGGGCCGCCCTTACCCGGTCGGCGACCGTCGCGGTGGACTCGCCCCGCGCGCCGGAGGCGGTCAGCTCGGTGCGGGTGACGCGGTCCACCTCGACGCGCAGGTCGACCCGGTCGAGCAGCGGGCCGGAGAGCCTTGCCTGATAGCGGCGGATCGCCGAGGGCGGGCACTCGCACAGGTCGTCACGCTGCGAGAACCGGCCGCACGGACACGGGTTGGCCGCGAGCACCATCAGGAACTTCGCCGGGAAACGCACCACTCCCGCACTGCGCGCGATGACGACATGCCCCGCCTCCAGCGGCTGGCGCAGTGCGTCCAGGGCATGGCTGCTGAACTCGGGGGTCTCGTCCAGGAAGAGGACACCCCGGTGGGACAGCGACACCGCGCCGGGCCGCGCGATGCCCGGGCCGCCGCCGACGAGTGCCTGCATGGTGGCCGAGTGGTGCGGGGCGCAGTAGGGGGCGACGTCGATCAGAGGCTTGCCCGGGGGCAGCAGGCCCGCCACCGAGTGGACCGCGGTGACCTCCAGCGACTCCTGCCGCCCGAGCCGGGGCAGGATGGCGGGCAGCCGCTCCGCGAGCATCGTCTTGCCGGCGCCGGGAGGCCCTTCCAGGAACAGGTGGTGTCCGCCCGCCGCGGCCACCTCCACCGCGGTGCGCGCCGAGGTCTGCCCGACGACGTCCGCCAGGTCGTGGCCGGGCTCGTTCTGGGCCGCGCCGACGCTGTGCATGCCCGTGGCGGCGCCCGTGCCCGGCATGCGCAGGCCGGCGAGGAGCGGGTCCGGGCGGCCCTGCTCGTCCGGATCCTCGTCGGGCACGGGTTCGTCGGCCAGGACGGCGATCAGCTGGCGCAGGCTCCGGACGCCCAGCACGGAGACCCCGGGCACCAGGGACGCCTCGGCGGCGGCACACTCCGGCACCACCACCTGCTCATACCCGGCATCCGCCGCCGCCAGCACCGCCGGCAACACTCCCCGCACCGGCCGCACCCGCCCGTCCAGCCCCAGTTCCCCGATCATCACGATGTCGGCGAGGACCCGGGGGTCGATGCGCTCGGAGGCGCCGAGGACCGCCGCGGCGACGGCCAGGTCGAAGCCGCTGCCGCTCTTGGGAACGGAGGCCGGGCTCAGGCCGACCGTGAGTTTCTTCTGGGGCCAGGCCGCGCCCGAGTTGACGACCGCGGCCCGCACTCGGTCCCGGCTCTCCGTCAGGCTCTTGTCGGGCAGTCCCACCAGCGTGAACGCCGCGACACCCGGCTCCAGGTCGGCCTGGACCTCGACGACCACACCCTCGACGCCCACCAGCGCCACCGAACACGTACGGGCGAATGCCATCAGGCCACCCCCCGCACGTGCTCGACCACTGCCGCGCCGCGGGCCGGCAGCAGCACCCCGACCACGTCGATGCGGACCCCGCCGGGCGGTGCGCCCCCGTGCGTCTGGATCCACCGCTCGGCGAGGTTCCGCAGCCGCTCCGCCTTCTGCGGGGTCACGGCGGCCATCGGATGCTCGAAGGGACCCTCCCTGCGGGTCTTCACCTCGCAGACGACCAGGACGTCCCCGTCCCTGGCCACGATGTCGATCTCACCGGTCCGGCCCGAGCGCCAGTTGCGCTCCAGGACCATCAGTCCGGTCTCCGCCAGCCGCCGGGCCGCCAGAGTCTCTCCGTACCTGCCCATCGCACTGCGTGCGTTCATGTCGGCACCACCTCCGGTGCCAACGATCACGCACCCGTCCCCACGAAGTGGATCTTGGTGTACAGCTCAGCGGCTGTGGAAAACCCCGTCACCCTCCTGGGCGAACGTCACCCGCTCGGCAGCTCGAGATCGCTCTTGTTCAGCTCTTCGATGTTCACGTCCTTGAACGTGAGGACCCGGACCTGCTTCACGAAGCGCGCCGGCCGGTACATGTCCCACACCCAGGCATCCGCCATGGACACCTCGAAGAACACCTCACCCTGGACCGAATGCACCTGCATCTCGTAGTCGTTGGTCAGGTAGAAGCGCCGCTCGGTCTCGATCACGTATTTGAACAGACCGACGACATCGCGGTACTCCCGGTAGAGCTTCAGCTCCATCTCGGTCTCGTACTTCTCGAGGTCCTCGGCGCTCATGGCATGTTCCCCTTCAGCCGTGCGATCCCACCATTGTGCGCCAGTCCCGTGCGCCCCTAGACGATTTCCGGGTCAAGGATCACGGGCCTGGCCGGGGGACCTTCGTCGAGCAGCGTGCGCAGCAGCCCGGCGAGTCTCGTCGGATACACCGTCTCATGTGCCCGGCAAACTTCCGGACACGTCCACCAGCGCGCTCCGGCGACACTGCGCCGCTCCAGCTCGGTCAGCCCCGCGGCCTCGACCGCCGTACGGTCCGTACGAGCCAGGAAGTACCACTCGTCCTGGTCCCAGCGGCGGCCCGCGAACGGGAAGGAGCACATCCGCCGCCACAGCACCGGGCCCAGCTCGACCTCGGTGATGCCCGTCTCCTCGGCGAGTTCCCGCAGGGCGGCCTCTTCACGGGTCTCGTCGCCCTCCACACCGCCGCCGGGGGTGAACCACCAGTCGTCGGCCGGATCGTCCGGCTCGTGCCCGTGCAGCAGCAGGATGCGGTCCTGCGGGTCGAGCAGCACGACCCGGGCGACCTTGCGAAGCCCGCCCTCGTAGGTGTCCTGGCCCGCCCTCACGGCCTCAGCGGACACCTGCGGGCTCCGCGCTCGCCCGCCGGGCCCGGGCCGCGCCCGCGCGCTTGGCGACGGGGCCGTAGGCACCCCCGCCCAGGACGAGCACGGCGCCGGCGATCACCAGGGCGGTGATCGTCCGCAACGGCCCGGGCGAGGACAGGGCGCCGAGGGCCTCGAAGCCTGTGGGGCGTGCCAGCATGCCGTTCATGGGCCAGACGACGGCGTCCACACGCGCGTCCACGGCGCCGCGTGCCACCGTGCCGCTGGCGGCGTCGGTCAGGTGGGCGGTGGAGTCCACGGAGCTGCCGCGCTCGTCGCCGAGCAGGAACAGGCGCCCCTTGGGGACGGTCACGGTCGGGAAGCCGGTGATCTCCGCCGGTGTGCCCTCGGCCAGGTACGGCTCGTCGATCTTCTTGCCGTTGACCTTCAGCTTGCCGTCCTGGCAGCAGGAGACCGTGTCACCGCCGACGGCCACCACGCGCTTGACCATCGGCGCGTCGCCCCAGGTGGCGTCCTTGAACACGACGACATCACCGCGGCGCACATCAGCACCGTCGACGCGCTGCGCCAGCACCCGGTCGCCGGCGTTGATCGTCGGCGTCATCGAGCCGGTGGGCACGGTGTACGGCAGGTAGACCATCGCTCCCCAGGCGAAACCCCCCAGGAACAGCACAAGGCCCAGTGCGACGGCCAGCCCGGACAACCGCTGTCCGGTCCGGCTGCCCACCGGGCCCGAGCCTGTGCCACCGCTGCGCGGGGCCGTGTGCGTCATGCTCTCGCCACCCATGGGTCCGCACCCTACCCGGGGGTACCGACCGGGGTCAGCCCACCGTCGGGATCACTGCTTCCTGCGGCGCCACAGCACCACCGGCACCACACCCAGCAGCGCCGCCCCCTGCGGCGCCACCGTCAGACCGGCCGCAGCCGACTGGGCGCCCAGACCGGCCTGGTCGAAGGTATCCGGCACCGGCAGGTTGTCCCAGCGGTTGATCGGCCAGGCGACGACGATGGCCCGGCCCACGACGTCCTTCACCGGGACCATGCCGTTGTGCTTGTCCGACTGGTTGTAGCGGGAGTCCCGGGAGTTCTGCCGGTGGTCGCCCATGACCCAGATGTAGCCCTCGGGGACCTTTACCTTGAATTGACCGCCCTGGTCGTCGACGCTGCACGGCGTGTTGCCGGGGTAGACGTACGACCCCTCGTCCAGCGCCTTGCCGTTGACCGTCAGCGGGCCCGTTCCCTTGCACTCGACCGTGTCGCCGCCGACGCCGACGACCCGCTTGATGAGGTCCTTCTCCTCCGCGGACGGCATGAGACCGATCCAGCTGAGGAACGTCTGGAAGGCGTTCGGATCCACCACCGGCTCGCCCGCCAGCCAGTTGTCGGGGTCGTGGAAGACGACGACCTCGCCACGCTCGGGCTCGGAGCCGAACCAGGGGGTCAGCTTGTCGACCAGGACGCGGTCGCCCTGCTGGAGGGTGTTCTGCATCGAGTCGGAGGGGATGGAGAACGCCTGTACCAGGAAGGTCTTGATCAGCAGCGCGAGCACCAGCGCGATGCCGATCAGGATGGGCAGCTCCTTCCAGAAGGAGCGTGGCTTCTTCGGCGTCCGGGCCGGGCCGCCCGGTCCCTCGCCCTCGGCTGTGCTGTACTCGCCTGTCACCCTGTCATCCTCGGCTGCCCCGGAGTCACTCCCGGGGGTCACGGCGCTGTCCGCGGCCGGGACGGCGGATTCCGCGGGGCGTCCGCGGTGCTCCTCGCCGTCGTTTCCGGACCGTGCGCCAACCGCCACATCCCCCACGCCAACTCCTCACTCTGTGCCGCCGCCTGCCCCATACACGACGCAGGCCCACCACTCCCATAACGAGCGGGAGTTCCGCAGGGGTCGGGAGCTGGATCGTTCCGTTCGAATCGTAGGAGGCAACCCTATGCGACAGGTCGGGAGCAGCGGTCGACCCGGGGGCCGAGTCGGACACGGAGGCGTAGGTGTTCGGTTCCTCCAGGGTGGTCCAGTGCCCGAAGGGCCAGGCGATGACCATGGCGCGGCCCACGACCTCTTCCTCGGAGACCGTGCCGCCGTAGTCGGTGTCCTGGTGGGCGCGGGAGTCCGCGGAGTTGTTCCGGTGGTCGCCCATCACCCACAGCCGGCCCGGGGGGACCGTGATGTCGAACGGCGTGTCGGACGGGGCGTTGCCGGGGTACAGGTAGTCCTCGTTCAGCGGGATGCCGTTGACGGTCACGCGTCCTTGCGCGTCGCAACACTTGACGCGGTCTCCGCCGACGCCGACGACCCGCTTGATGAGGTCCTTCTCGTTGTCGGACGGCAGCAGGCCGATGAAGGTGAGCCCTTCCTTGACCTGCTTGATGACGATGGGGTCGTCCTTCGGAAGGGTGGTCTGCTCGTCCTGGAGCCAGCCACCGGGGTCCTTGAACACGACGACGTCCCCGCGCTGCGGCTTGGAGCCGAACCACGGGGTGAGCTTGTCGACCAGCACGCGGTCGCCGATCTGGATCGTCTGTTCCATGGAGCCGGACGGGATGACGAACGCCTGGACGAGGAACGTCTTCAGTACGAGCGCTATGAGGACGGCGACGCCGACGAGGAGGGGTATCTCCTTGACGGCACCGCGCCTGCGGCGCCGCTTGACCTTCTTCTGGAGCTTGCGCCGCTCGGCGCGCGTACGGCCGCCGGACGGGCTGGCGGCGCGCCGGGCGCCGGTGGGCAGCAGGTTGTCCGCGGGACTGGCGGGGACGCCGCGCGGTTTGCCGCGGTTACCCATGGGCGCCCGCCCTTCCGGGGGCGGGGGCCGGCACGCGCGCGTAGGCGTCCGGGCGGTGCAGCCGGGTGGCGTGGCCGAAGGGCCAGACGATCCAGTCTGCGCGGCCGATCACCTCGTCGACCGGGACCATGCCGCCGCCCGGTGAGCCGAGGTGGTCGCGGGAGTCGCTGGAGTCGCCGCGGTGGTCACCGAGGACGAACAGGGTGCCGACGGGGACGGCGACGTCGAAGGGCACCGTGGAGGGACTGTCGCCGGGGTACAGGAAGCCCGACTCGTCGACCGGCCGGCCGTTCACCTGGATCCTCCCCTCCTTGTCGCAGCACACGACGTGGTCTCCGCCCACGCCGACAACGCGTTTGATGTAGTCCGCGTGCCCGAAGTACCCGGTCCCGTCGAACACGACGATGTCTCCCCGCCGCGGCTCGGCACCGAAACGGTACGCCAACTTATTTACGAGAACCCGGTCCCCGATCCTCAATCCCTGTTCCATGGATCCGCTGGGGATCTGGAACGGCCGCAGCACGAACGTGCTGAGCAGCAGCAGGAAGAGCAGGCAGGCCAGCAGCGTCAGAGTGATCCGGCCGCCCGGGACCCATTCGGTGACACGCGACAACGCGAAACGCGACCGTTCCTCCGGCCCTCCAGGATCCGAGGTGTCCTCGGAGTCGGAAGGGCGGGAGGAGCGGTCGCGCTCCGTCGGCTGAGCTTCGGTGTCCATCGGAGCCAGATGCTATCCGGCCCCGACGCGAACCCCGGAGAGCGCTCAGTTCTCGCGCTTCTCCTTGATCTTCGCGGCCTTGCCGCGCAGCTCGCGCAGGTAGTACAGCTTGGCGCGGCGGACGGCACCCTTGGTGACGAGCTCGATCTTCTCCACGATCGGGGTGTGCACCGGGAAGGTGCGCTCGACGCCGACGGAGAAGGAGACCTTGCGGACCGTGAACGTCTCGCGGACGCCGGAGCCCTGGCGGCGGATCACGACGCCCTTGAACTGCTGCACACGGGAGCGGTTGCCCTCGATGACGCGGACGTGCACGTTGACCGTGTCGCCCGGGCGGAAGGCAGGGACGTCGCTGCGCAGCGACGCGGAGTCGACGGTGTCGAGCAGGTGAGACATTTCGTCTGCTTTCTTCGCTGATGCCACAGGTCATCAACGGAAACTAGGTGTTTCGGATCAGGGTTGTGCGGGTCGGAGCGGGCGTCGTCTCCCCCTGTGGCAGGGGCGCGCGCCGGACGGACGCACAACAGCTGGCTATTCTTCCACGCCGTCGGTCCTGCGCCAAAATCGGCCGTACGGCTCCCCCTCGGGGTCCGGTTCCCAGCCCAGGATGGACAGCATCTCGCGGTCCTTCTTGTCGAAGGCCTTGGGGTCGCACCGCTCGATGAGGTCGGGCCGGTGGGCCGTGGTGCGCTTCAGGGCCTCGTCCCGCCGCCAGCGGGCGATCTTCCCGTGGTGGCCGCTGAGCAGCACGTCGGGGATGTCCCGGCCGCGCCACTCGGGCGGCTTGGTGTACACGGGACCCTCCAGCAGGCTCGCCATGGCGCCGGGCGCGAAGGAGTCGTCCCGGTGGGACTCGGCGTTGCCCAGGACGCCGGGCAGCAGCCGCGCCACGGCCTCCGTGACGACGAGGACGGCCGCCTCGCCGCCGGCCAGGACGTAGTCGCCGATGGACACCTCGTACACCGGCATCCGCGTCGCGTACTCGTCGACGACCCGGCGGTCGATGCCCTCGTAGCGGGCCGGCGTGAAGATCAGCCAGGGGCGCTCGGAGAGGTGGACGGCGAGCTCCTGGGTGAAGGGGCGGCCGCTGGGCGTGGGCACGATGAGGGCCGGCGCGTGGGAGCCGGTCTCGTAGCCGTCGGCCAGGACGGAGTCCAGCGCCTCTCCCCAAGGCTCGGTCTTCATGACCATGCCGGGGCCGCCGCCGTAGGGCGTGTCATCGACGGTGTTGTGACGGTCGTAGGTCCAGGACCGCAGGTCGTGGACGTGTACGTTCAGCTGTCCACGCGCGCGTGCCTTGCCCACGAGGGAGACGTTCAGCGGTTCCAGGTACTCGGGGAAGATCGTGACGACATCGAGGCGCATTACGACTCTTCCCGGCCGGAGACGTCTTCCCGGCTGGAGGCGATCTCGGCGCGGTCGTCGATCAGACCCGGCGGCGGGGTGATGACGGCCTTCTGCTCCTCGAGGTCGATCTCGGCGACGATCTCCTCGACGAAGGGGATCATCACCTCGCTGCCGTCGGGGCGTTCCACGATGAACAGGTCCTGGGTGGGCAGGTGCGAGATCTCCGTGATCCGGCCGACCTCGGTGCCGTCCGCGGTGACCACGTCGAGGTCGATGAGCTGGTGGTCGTAGTACTCGTCCTCGCCCTCGGGCAGTTCCTCCGGGTCGACCTCGGCGATCAGGAGGGTGTTGCGCAGGGCCTCGGCGCCGGTGCGGTCGCTGACACCCTCGAAGCGCAGCAGGAGACGGCCGCTGTGGACGCGGCCCGTCTCGATGGTGAGCGGTCCCGCAGAAGCGGGATCGGTGGCGAGTACGGCACCGGGGGCGAGCCTCAGTTCCGGCTCGTCGGTCCGTACCTCGACGGTGACCTCGCCCTTGATGCCATGGGCACGGCCGATCCGTGCGACTACCAGCTGCACGTGTCCAGTCTCCTGTCATACGACTGCGGGCCGGGGACGGCCCTCAGGCCTTCCCCGGCCCGAGCCGGTTGCGATAAGCGTCAGCGGACGTGGTCCACGTCGACGAGGTCGACGCGGACACCGCGACCGCCGATGGCGCCCACGACGGTACGCAGGGCGCGTGCGGTGCGGCCGTTGCGGCCGATCACCTTGCCGAGGTCGTCCGGGTGGACCCGGACCTCGAGCACCCGCCCACGGCGCAGGTTGCGCGAGGCGACCTGCACATCGTCAGGGTTGTCGACGATGCCCTTCACGAGGTGCTCGAGAGCCTCCTCGAGCATGCTCAGGCCTCGGTCGAAGCGGACTCGGCAGAAGCCTCGTCCTTCTTCTCAGCCTTCTTCTTCTGGGTGATCGCCTCACCCTTGCCCTCGTCGTCACCGCCGAGAGCCTCGAACGACGGACGCGCGGCCTTCTCGGGCTGCGTCAGCAGCGGAGCCGGGGCGGGCTCGCCCTTGAACTTCTGCCAGTCGCCGGTCTTCTTGAGGATGGCCATCACGGGCTCGGTCGGCTGCGCGCCGACACCGAGCCAGTACGCCACACGCTCGGCGTCGACCTCGATCACCGACGGGTTGTACGTCGGGTGGTACTTGCCGATCTCCTCGATCGCACGACCGTCACGACGGGTACGGGAGTCGGCGACGACGATGCGGTAGTGAGGCGAACGGATCTTGCCCAGACGCTTCAGCTTGATCTTGACTGCCACGGGAGTGGGTTCTCCTGGATTTGACGTGGTTGGGCACGGCGAGATGGCCGCGTGGGGTTGCGGTACCCGAGTGCCCGATGGACGCGTCAGCCGGAGGAGAGAGGGGTCCTGTGCGGCTGTCGAGTACAGCTAGCCATTGTGCCACACCCTGCCGGGCAGCTCTGACCGAGGGGTTCGCTGCCGTGCGGGCATGCTGAGCGGGCACCCGGCGTGGAGGTGAGGTACGTCGGGTGCCTGCCCGGCAGCGGCGAGTGCTGTCCCGACCGGCAGCCACGAGATGCCGGTTGTGGACGTCAGCCGGCCACCGCCCCCGCTCCCACGACGTCCGGGATCCGGAACTGCTTGCCGCAGCCGCCGCAGACGATGGGCGCCTGGGCGAGGACCGACGGCACGACGCGTACGTTGCGGCCGCAGTCGCAGACCGCCTTGACGCGAACGCCGCCGCCGGAGGAGCCGTGCCGGGCGGCCGGGCCCCGGAAGGTGCGGGAGGTGTCGGATGAGGTCGCGGCCGTGTGGGCCTTCAGGGCGCGCTGGAGGCGCTCCATCGTCGGGCGGTAACGGCGCTTCGCCTCCGGGGTGAGCGTGACCAGGGAGAAACCGCTGCTGGGGTGCGGTTCCTCGGGGTGGTCCAGGCCCAGCTCCTCGGCGATCGCGAGGAATCTGCGGTTGTGGTAGCGGCCGGCACGGGAGGTGTCGCGGACGCCGCGGGCGGCGGCGATGCCATGGACTGCCTCATGGAGCAGTCGCTCGAAGGAGAGCTCGTGACCGCACGCGGACGACGACTCCCCGATCAGGGACTCTGGCGCGGCAAGGTCGGGCAGCTCGGGGTGGTACCGCTGAATGTCGGCCCACGCCTGTGCCAGCTCTGCGGCGAGAACAGGTGGTGTCTGTGTCGTGCTCACGTAATGACAACGAGCCGGGGTGCCCCAGTGTTCCGATTCCGGGGCATCCCAAATAATTTGCACGTACCCGTCAGTTGCCTCTGATGCGTCCGGACGAGGGCGGGTGCGCTGATCTGTGGAGAAGCCTCACAGCTCACCACAAGGTGGTGCGTAGTCCCGCGTACGCCCACCCGTCTCCCGCCACCACCCTCGACCGAGGCCCTTCGGGCCGCCCTCTCGATCGGCGCGTAGTCCATGTCCGCGCGCCGGAGAAGCAGGGATCCGCGTGTGCGCAAGAGGCGTTTCGGTCGCCTTGCGCCCCACTCGGTCGGCGCGTGCGCGGCTCAGTAAGCGCGTGCGACGACCGCGACGTTACCGGGTGCGTCGTCGGCGTCCGGCACCGACCCGTCCTCGGCGACCAGACAACGTACGGTCACCGCGTGGTCGGCCAGCTTGGCCTCGCCCTCCTCGCCGAGCACCGCCCACGGGATGCGCGCCCAGCCGCCCGCGCCGGCCACCTCGACGGCCTCGTCGATCGTCGCGACCTCGGTGGTACGGGACTCGCGGCGCTCCCGGGACTGCTTCAGCAGCAGCGTCTGGTCTTCTTCGAGGACCTTCGGCAGCAGCGACACCAGGGTGTCCAGGGAGACCGGCTCCTTGCCGCCCGGGATGCGGCGGGCCAGCATCGCGGTGCCGTTCTCCAGGTCGCGCGGGCCGATCTCGATGCGGGCCGGCACACCCTTGAGCTCCCAGTCGACGGCACGGCGGCCGAAGGGGGTGTCGGTGCGGTCGTCGACGTGGACACGGATCCCGGCCTCCTTCAGCCGGTCGCCGATCTCGCGGACCTTGGCCAGAACCGCCTCGTCGCCCTTGATCGCGAGCACCACGGCCTGGATCTGCGCCAGCCTCGGCGGGACGCGCAGGCCGTTGTCGTCGCCGTGCATCATCACCAGGGCGCCGATCATGCGGGTGGTGGAACCCCAGGAGGTCTGCCAGACCAGCTCCTGCCGGCCGTCCTTCGACAGGTACTGCGTGTTGAAGGCCTTGGCGAAGTTCTGGCCCAGCTCGTGGCTGGTGGCCATCTGGAGAGCCTTGCCGTCGCCCATCATGCCTTCGAGCGTGAGGGTGTTGATCGCGCCGGCGAACCGCTCCTTGACGGTCTTGCGGCCGGGGACGACGTCCATCGCGAGGACGTTCACCATGAAGTCCTCGTAGACCCGCCGGTGGATGTGCGCGGCGAAATCGCGCGCCTCCTCGTACGTGGCGTGCGCGGTGTGGCCCTCCTGCCAGAGGAACTCGGTGGTCCGCAGGAAGAGGCGGGGCCGCAGCTCCCAGCGCACGACGTTCGCCCACTGGTTGATGAGCAGCGGCAGATCGCGGTAGCTCTGCACCCACTTCGAGAAGTAGTCGTTGATGATCATCTCGGAGGTGGGGCGGACGACCGCCGGCTCCTCCAGCTCCTTGCCGCCGCCGTGCGTGACGACCGCGAGCTCCGGCGCGAAGCCCTCGACGTGGTCCGCCTCGCGGGTGAGGTACGACTGCGGGATCAGGAGCGGGAAGTACGCGTTCTGGGTGCCGGTCTCCTTGATGCGGGCGTCCATCTCGGCCTGCATCCGCTCCCACAGCCCGTACCCGTACGGTCGGATGACCATGGTGCCGCGCACCGGCCCGTTGTCGGCGAGCTCCGCCTTGGTGATCAAGTCCTGGTACCAGCGCGGGAAGTCGTCCGCCTGGGGGGTGAGTACGGGTGCCTTGGCCATGGCGAGATGGTACGGGTCCGCGTTGCCGGAATGTGAAATCTCGCCATAGGCACATGACAACTCATAACCGGGTCGCATTCCACTGGACGACAGGTCGAGGGGGGAGTTTCCTGGCATACGGGGGTAGTGCGAGCGCACTGTCACGGGGGCCATGGAATCGGGCAAGAGGCAACTCTCGGCGGATTGGGGCGCTTACTTATGACACCTACGCTCGTGCGGCAGCACCTGCCTCACGCGGGGGCCGCACCCCGCGTGGACCTGCGTGCACGCGCGCGTGACTGGTCCGAGATCCAGGAGCGGATGCTCGTACCGCTCTACGAGGCCGTCTACGAGCGACTGGACGTGGGTCCCGCGACGCGGCTGCTCGGCCTCGGCTGCGGTTCCGGACTCGCCTTGCTGATGGCCGCCGCCCGGGGAGCGGCGGTCACCGGTATCGACGCTTCCCCCGAGAGAATGGCCCTCGCACGGCAGCGGTTGCTGCCCGAGGCGGGGGCCACGCGCGCGCGTGCGGGCGCCCGGCTGGTCGACGGCTCGCCCCGGGACACCAAGGAGCCGGGAGCTCCCGCGTACACCCTGGTGACCGCCTTCGAGCCGATCGGGTGCCTCGCGGGCGACTCGGAGGGGCTGGGCGGACTGCTCGCGGAGGCGACGCCGCTGGCGAGGCGCGGAGCGGCCGTGGTGCTGGCCGGCTGGGGCCCGCCGGAGCGGTGCGCCACGACGTCCGTGCTGCGGGTCGCCACCAAGCTGGCGGAGCCGCTGCGCAGCACGGGCAGCTGGCGCCCCGCCCTCCGCGACGACCTGGAGGACGTCGCCCAGCGGGCCGGTCTCAAGCCGGACGGGTCCGGGCGGGTGGCGTGCCCCTTCGGGTACGCCGATGTGGACAGCGCGGTGCGCGGGCTCAAGTCGACGGGGTTGTTCGACGCGGCGATCACGGCGACGGACCAGGTGCAGGTGGACAAGGAGCTGACCGAGGCTCTGCATCCGCACCAGCGGCAGGACGGGACGGTGTGGATGCCGAACGTGTTCCGGTATCTGATCGCCCGCACACCCTGACGGAACAGATCTTCAGTGCAGGTGTGAATGGTGTGAAGAAAGCACCATGGGGTCCTTCGGGTTTCACCAGTTGGATCATGAACGCTTAATGTGATCCACCGCTCGGGGGACCTACACATCTGCATACAGGAGCTGTTTTGCCGCACCACAAGACCGCGCTGCGTCTCGTCGCGCCCGTCGCCGTTCTCGCTCTGGCCCTCACCGCTTGCGGTGGCGGCGGCGACAAGGTCGACGCGAAGAGCCCGGACACCGAGAAGGCCAAGGTCTTCCCGTCGCCGAAGCCGGCTTCCGGTGGCGAGCTGGGGACCGGCGAGAGCGCTACGGGCAAGGTCGCGGAGGACCCGGGAGCGGTCACCTACGACATCGTGGCGCAGAAGGTCGACGTGGGCACCGAGTCGGAGGCCGCCAAGGCCGTGTCGGAGCCGGACAAGGTCAAGGGCATGGTGCTGGCCGTCGCCCACGTGAAGTACACGCACAAGAGCGGGCCCGCCCTCACCGACGGCTCGGACGTGCACGACGGCACCACGGTCTCCGCCGACGGGCGGCGCGGCAGCGTCCTCATCGGCGCGTCCGAGGACACGGCGGGCTGCGAGGACCCGTACGACGTCGAGAGCTGGAAGCAGGGCGAGAGCCACGTCTTCTGCGAGACGTACGTGATCCCGGCGAACGCCAAGAGCGTCGAGGTCCACTGGTCCGAGGAGGACGGCGAGCCCTACATCTGGAAGTTCCCGAACTCCTGACCGGCGAGCCGGCGACGAACCACTGAGGGCGCCCCCTTTCGAAGGGGAGCGCCCTCAGTGCCGTTCAGGAACCCCGTGCCGCACGGGAACGGGTGGTCAGCCGACGGACTTCTTGAATCAGCCCATGAACTTCTTGAACTCATCGGGGAGTTCGAAGTCCTTGCCGCCCTGCTGCGGCAGCCCGAAGGCGTTGCCGCCCTCGGCGGCGGCCGCGCGGCGGGCGGCCTCCTCCTGCTCCTGCTGCTTGCGCTTCATCGGGTTGCCGGAGCGCTGCTTGCCCTTGGCCTGCTTCTGCTTCTTCTTCGCCCGGCCGGGACCGCCGCCCATGCCCGGCATGCCGGGCATCCCGGGCATGCCGCCGCCCTGGGCCATGCGGGACATCATCTTGCGGGCCTCGAAGAACCGCTCGACCAGGTTCTTCACCGCGCTGACCTCGACACCGGAACCCCGCGCGATACGGGCGCGCCGCGAGCCGTTGATGATCGTCGGGTCCTGGCGCTCGACCGGGGTCATCGACTTGATGATCGCGGCCGTGCGGTCGACGTCCCGCTCGTCGAGGTTGTTGATCTGGTCCTTCATCTGGCCCATGCCCGGAAGCATGCCGAGCAGCTTGGAGATGGAGCCCATCTTCCTGACCTGCTCCATCTGGGCCAGGAAGTCGTCGAGGGTGAAGTCCTGGCCCTTCTTGGAGGCCAGCTTCTCGGCCATCTTCTGGGCTTCGGCCTGGTCGAAGGTCTTCTCCGCCTGCTCGATCAGGGTGAGCAGGTCACCCATGTCGAGGATGCGGGAGGCCATCCGGTCCGGGTGGAAGGCGTCGAAGTCGTCGAGCTTCTCGCCGTTCGACGCGAACATGATCGGCTTGCCGGTGATCTGCCGGATCGACAGGGCCGCACCACCGCGGGCGTCACCGTCGAGCTTGGAGAGCACCACGCCGTCGAAGCCGACGCCGTCGCGGAAGGCCTCGGCGGTGTTGACGGCGTCCTGACCGATCATCGCGTCGACGACGAACAGGATCTCGTCGGGGCTGACCGCGTCCCGGATGTCCGCGGCCTGCTGCATCATCTCCTGGTCGATGCCCAGGCGGCCGGCGGTGTCCACGATGACGATGTCGTGGACCTTGGACCTGGCGTGCTCGATGGAGTCCTTGGCGACCTTGACCGGGTCACCGACGCCGTTGCCCGGCTCGGGCGCGTAGACGGCGACACCGGCGCGCTCGGCGACGACGCTGAGCTGGTTCACGGCGTTCGGGCGCTGAAGGTCACAGGCGACCAGCAGCGGCGAGTGGCCCTGCTCCTTCAGCCAGCGGCCGAGCTTGCCCGCGAGGGTGGTCTTACCGGCACCCTGCAGACCCGCCAGCATGATCACGGTGGGCGGCTGCTTGGCGAAGCGCAGGCGCCGGGTCTCGCCACCGAGGATGGTGACCAGTTCCTCGTTGACGATCTTGAGGACCTGCTGGGCCGGGTTCAGTGCCCTGCTGACCTCGGCGCCGAGCGCGCGCTCCTTGACGTTCTTGATGAACGTACGGACGACCGGCAGCGCCACATCCGCCTCGAGGAGCGCGATCCGGATCTCGCGCGCCGTGGCGTCGATGTCCGCCTCGGAGAGCCGTCCCTTGCCGCGCAGGTTCTTGAAGGTCGCTGAGAGGCGATCGGAAAGAGTATCGAACACGGCGCTCGCGGTCCTCGGGGTCGGAGACAGACTGGGGAATCGCCCTCCAGGGTATCCCGGCGTGACAAGTCGCCGGGCCGCCCTCACCCACGCAGCGTCTCCTCCAGCTTCCGCGCCACCGACTCGGCCTCGTCACCGGGCAGCGGCGCGCCCTCGGGGCCGGTGACGTAGAAGGCGTCCACGGCGTTGGCGCCCAGCGTCGAGACGTGCGCGCTGCGCATCTGTACGCTCGCGTCCTCCAGGGCGCGGCCGATGCGGAACAGCAGGCCCGGGGCGTCCTGGGAGCGGACCTCGATCACGGTGGCCAGCCGGGAGGCGGCCGGGTGGACCGACACCCGGGGCGGCGGGGCCACCACGCCCCGGCGGCGCGGATAGGCCGCGTCCCGTTCGGCGAGGCGGCCGGCGATGTCCAGGGAGCCGTCCAGCGCCCGCACGAGGTCGGCGCGGAGGCGGGCGGCCTGCGGCAGGGAGCCGTACTCGGCGGCGACCCGCCAGTCCAGTAGCAGGACGGTGCCGTCGACACCGTCCGGGAGGGTCAGGGACCGCAGTTCCGCCGTTCGCACGGTCAGCCGGTGCATGGCGAGGACACCCGCCACCGCGGGCAGTACACCCGGCTGTTCGGGCACGGCGATGAGCAGTTCCACGCCGAGCGGCTCGGGGTCGCCGGAGGGCTCCTGCCCGGCGGGCGGCTCGGTCTGAGCCCGCAGGGAGAGGACCGGGCTGCCCGTCGCGACCGCCTCGATGGCGAGCCGCTCCTGCTCGGTGGTCGGCGCGGCATCCTCGGGATCGGCCGGGACGTCCCCGGCGAGCACCGCCGAGACCCGCTCGACCAGGTCGGCGACGAGCGAACCGCGCCAGGACGACCAGGCGGCCGGGCCGGTGGCCAGGGCGTCGGCCTCGGTGAGCGCGTGCAGCAGTTCCAGGGTGCCCTGGGAGCCGACGGCCTCGGCGACCGAGCGCACGGTGGCCGGGTCCTCCAGGTCACGCCGGGTGGCGGTCTCGACGAGGAGCAGGTGATGGCGTACGAGGGTGGCGACGACGGCCACGTCGTGGCGGTCGAAGCCGATGCGGGCGGCCACGTCCTTGGCGATGATCTCACCGGCCACCGAGTGGTCGCCTGGCCAGCCCTTGCCGATGTCGTGCAGCAGCGCGGCGACCAGCAGCAGGTCGGGGCGGCTGACGCGGCGGGTGAACTCGGAGGCGCGTACGGCGGTCTCGATGAGGTGCCGGTCGACGGTCCAGATGTGCACGGCGTTGCGCTGCGGGCGGCAGCGCACCCGCTCCCAGTCCGGCAGCAGCCGCGTGATCAGCCCCTCGGCCTCCAGCGCCTCCCAGACCTCGATGGTCGGGCGGCCGGAGCCGAGCAGGGTGACGAGCTGCTCGCGTGCCTCGGCGGGCCAGGGCGTGGGCAGCGGGCGCACGGTGGCCGCCATGCGCCGTACGGCGTGCAGGGAGAGCGGGAGTCCGGCCTGAGCGGCGGCGGCCGCGGCGCGCAGCGGCAGTACGGGGTCGCGCTCGGGGCGTGCGGCACGGGCGAGCACCACCTCGCCGTCCTGCTCCACGACGCCTTCGGCCAGCGGAGATCGCTCGGCGGTCGGCTTCCCGCCGCCCAACATGGCGCGCAGCCTGGGCCGCACGGCGCGCGATCGCAGCACGCGCCCCACCTCGCGCCAGGTGACGTCACTGGCGTACGAGACCAGCCGCGCCGCCTCGTACACCTGCCGCAGCAGCGTGTCCGCGTCGAGCAGACCGAGCTCGGCGGCCACCTGGTCCTGCTCCTGGAGGGCCAGGCGGTCGGTCGCCCTCCCGGTGGCCAGGTGCAGTGCGTCCCGTACGTCGAGGAGCCGGCGCCGGGCGTCGGCGAGGCCCTCGCGCGGGGCGTCGGCGAGCCAGGAGGCGGCGACGGCACGCAGGGCGGTGGCGTCGCGCAGCCCGCCGCGGGCCTCCTTCAGGTCGGGTTCCAGGAGGTACTGCAACTCGCCCTGGCGCTCGGCGCGTTCCGCGCACAGCTCCTGGAGTTCGGGGAGGCGTTTGGGCGCCTGGTTGCGCCAGTCGGCCAGCACGGCCGTACGCAGCCCGGCCGTGAGGCCGAGGTCACCGGCGAGGTGCCGGGCGTCCAGCAGGCCGAGCTGCACCTTGAGGTCCTCGCCGGCGGTCTTGCGGGCCTCGGCGGGCGTCCGGACGGAGTGGTCGAGGGCCAGGCCCAGGTCCCACACCGGGTACCAGAGCCGGTCGGCGAGGGCGGCGACCGCCTTGCTGTCGCTGCCGTCGTGCAGCAGGAGCAGGTCGAGGTCGCTGCGCGGGGAGAGTTCGCCGCGTCCGTAGCCGCCGACGGCGACCAGGGAGGCCCCGCGCAGCCCTTCCGCGCCCGCGGTGAACAGCCCGGTGAGCCAGTCGTCCGTCAGTTCGGCCAGGGCCGCACGGCGCGGCGGCCCGGACCGCGCCTCCTCGGTGAGGAGACGCAGCCGGGCCGCCGCGTAGCCGCTGGGTCCTGAGTCCTCTGCTTCCTTCTGCACGTCCGTACCCGTCACCCAGCGACTCCTGTTCTGTTTGCCTGCCTCAGAGCGCGTCGGGGCCGCGCTCGCCGGTCCGGACCCGTACAGCCGTGTCGACCGGGATGGACCAGACCTTGCCGTCACCGATCTTGCCGGTGCGGGCCGCCTTGACGACGACATCGATCAGCTGCTCGGCGTCGTCGTCCTCGACCAGGACCTCGATGCGGATCTTGGGGACCAGGTCGACGGTGTACTCGGCGCCGCGGTAGACCTCGGTGTGGCCCCGCTGCCGACCGTAGCCGCTGGCCTCGGTGACCGTCAGGCCGTGCACGCCGAAGGCCTGGAGGGCTTCCTTGATCTCGTCGAGCCGGTGCGGCTTCACGACGGCGGTGATGAGCTTCATGCGTCCACCTTCTTGCTCTCGGCTCCGGCCACGGCGGCCGCGACGGCGGCGGTCTTGGCGGCACCGCCACCGGCGCCGCTGAAGTCGTATGCGGTCTCGGCGTGCTCGGACTGGTCGATGCCGGCGATCTCGTCGTCCTCGGGGACCCGCATGCCGATGGTCTTGTCGAGGATGAAGGCGAGGAGCGCCGAGACGATCAGCGAGTAGACGAGCACACCGCCGACACCGGCGAGCTGCTTCCACAGCTGGTCGAACCTGTGGTCGCCGTAGAACACGCCCGTGGCCTCGGACTGGCCCGTACCACTGGCGAAGAAGCCGATCAGGATGGAGCCGACCACACCACCGACGAGGTGGACGCCCACGACGTCGAGCGAGTCGTCGTAGCCGAACTTGTACTTCAGGCCGACGGCCATGGCGCACAGGACACCGGCGATGGCACCGACGGCGATCGCGCCCATCGGGGTGACCGAACCACCGGCCGGGGTGATGGCGACCAGACCCGCGACCGCACCGGAGGCGGCGCCCAGCGTGGTGAACGCGCCGTGGCGGATCTTCTCGTAGGCCAGCCAGGCCAGCATGGCGGCGGCGGTGGCGATCTGCGTGTTGACGAACATCAGGGAGCCGACGCCGTCGTCGTTGCCGAGCCACGAGCCGGCGTTGAAGCCGAACCAGCCGAACCACAGCAGACCGGCGCCGAGCATGACCAGCGGGAGGCTGTGCGGACGCATCGGGTCCCGCTTGAAGCCGACCCGCTTGCCGATGACCAGGATCACGCCGAGCGCCGCGGCACCCGCGTTGATGTGGACCGCGGTACCACCGGCGAAGTCGATCACGCCCATGTCGAAGGCCCAGCCGCCCTCACCCCACACCCAGTGGGCGACGGGGAAGTAGACGATCGTGGCCCACAGCGCGATGAACAGCGCCCAGGCGGAGAACTTCACACGGTCCGCGAGCGCACCGCTGATCAGGGCGGGCGTGATGATCGCGAACATCAGCTGGAAGACCATGAAGGCCAGGAGCGGGATGTTGTACGAACCCCACAGCTCGCCCTTGTCGACACCAGTGAGGCCGAGCCAGTCGGAGTTCCAGCCGATGATGTGGCCGGTGTCGGTGCCGAACGCCATGGAGAAGCCGTACAGCACCCACAGGATGGTGACGATCCCGAGGCTGATGAAGCTCATCATCAGCATGTTCAGGGTGCTCTTGACGCGGACCATGCCTCCGTAGAAGAAGGCCAGGCCCGGGGTCATGAGCATCACCAGGGCGGAACAGATGAGCATGAACCCTGTGTTGGCGGCAGACAGCTTGGGTGCTTCTGCGGCAAGGGTGATGGCTGGTGCCATCGGCGTCTCCTCGTCGTTGGTACGGCCCCGTGCGGGCGAAGCCTCGAGCGGAATGAGGGGTGGGCCGGTTATGCGCCACGAGATTGGCGCAGCGCGGTTTCGGTGGAAGCCCCTCGTTGTTTCGCCGCCGTGACGAAGGCACTCCGTGTGTTACGCCTCGATGAACTGCCGGATAGTGGGCGCGTCGATCGTTATCGTGACGCAATCTTCCGCACGGAAGCGGGTCCGGCCGCGGTTGGCCTTCCGATGACCTGGCACGGGGGAGCCGAGTCGGGCAGTTCGGGAGGGCCGGCCGCGGCCGGGGTTCAGGGGTGGCGGATTCCGGAGAGCGGGGCTCAGACCGCCTCGGCCGTCTCGGGCAGCTCGGCGGCCAGCCGCTCGGTGAGGTCGACGACCTCGCCGAGGTCACCGAAGTCGCGTGCGGCCGTGTCGACCGTCTTTCGGATACGAGTGTTGACCCGCTCGGAGCGGACCTTCTTGGCGACCTGCATGGCCTGGGAGGCGCAGACCGTGCACTGCTCGGGCTCACGCTGGAGGAGGTTCACCGTGGCCATGCCGATCAGGTTCAGCGCGTACGAACGCTGGTGCTCGCCGTCCTCGGCGAAGAGCTCCACGGCCCGCTTCATCAGGGGCTCGGCCAGCGAGGCGTACGTGGGGCTGCGGCCGGCGACATAGGCCAGGTCGCGGTACGAGTGCGAGTTCTCGCCGTACAGCTCGGCCTCGGAGAAGAAGCGGATCCAGTCGGGGTCGGGCTCGTCCCACTCGTCGGCCTCGGTGAAGGTGTCCTCGGCCATCCTGACTGCCCGCTTGCACTTGCCGGGCTGGCCCATGTTGGCGTAGGCGCGGGCCTCCATCGCATACAGCATCGACTGGGTGCGCGGGCTCGCGCAGTCCCGGCTGCCGTACTGCGCGAGGTGGATCAGCTCCAGCGCGTCGTCGGGCCGGCCGAGGTGGATCATCTGCCGGCTCATGCTGGACAGCACGTACGAACCGAGGGGCCGGTCACCGGCCTCCTTCGCGGCGTGCAGCGCGAGGACGAAGTACTTCTGCGCGGTCGGCTGAAGCCCGACGTCGTACGACATCCAGCCGGCCAGCTCGGCGAGTTCGGCGGCGACCTTGAACAGGCGCCGAGTGGTGGCCTCGGGCTGGGGCTCCTGGAGCAGGTCCGTCACCTCGTGCAGCTGCCCGACGACCGCCTTGCGGCGCAGGCCGCCGCCGCACTGGGCGTCCCACTGCCGGAACATCACGGTCGTGGACTCCAGCAGGTCCAGCTCGGGCTTGGAGAGCCGGCCGCGGGCCCGCCCGGACTGGCCGGCCGCGGGCTCGGGCTCCGACCGCGGGGCCGGGGGCGAGGGGACGAGCCAGCGCTGCATGGGCTCGATGAGGGCCGGGCCCGCAGACAGGACCAGCGAGCTCCCGAGGAAGCCGCGCCGCGCCAGCATCAGGTCGCTGCGCGAGAACTCGCTGAGCAGGGCCACGGTCTGCGGGCCCGTCCAGGGCAGGTCGACGCCGGTCGCGGAGGGGGACTGGCGCGCGGTGCGCAGCCCCAGGTCCTCGACGGAGACGACGACGCCGAAGCGCTCCGAGAACAGCTCGGACAGGATCCTGGGGATCGGTTCGCGGGGGTTCTCACCGTCGAGCCAGCGGCGCACGCGCGAGGTGTCCGTGGAGATGTGGTTGGCGCCCAGCTGGCGTGCCCTGCGGTTGACCTGGCGGGCCAGCTCGCCCTTGGACCAGCCGCTGCGCACGAACCAGGAAGTGAGCAGCTCGTTCGGGCGCTTGTCAGCGTGCGTCGCGTTTACAGCGTTCGTCCCGCTTCCGCCGTTGCCGCTCACTGGAACGCCCCCATCCCTGAGACCACTTGTCGCCGAGTGCGCCAAGCCCTATCAGAATGCCGGTTCGTACGGCCGTCCGTCCGGTCCTTGCCACCCTTCGAACGGAATACCGACTTGCCTCCGGCATACCCACAAGTGCATGTGCCCCCAGGACTCGTGCACACAAAGTAATCCTACGATCACCCGTCCCACCACGGCTCACACGGAAACGCCACCATTCGCCACCCCAACGAATGAACTCGCGTACGCGTCACCGCGATTCACTTGACACAGGACACCCAGGAGCGGGTGCAGCGGTGCACTCAGGGGCGCGTGTCGCCAGGCACGCCACCCTGGGCACTTCCGGGCGCCGAGTGAACTGATCGCCGCCGGGAAGGCGGGAACAGAGAGTCACGTCTCGCGTCCGCTGCGTGACTACCGGTGGGTCGGACCCGTTGGAGGGGGCATGGGCTTCACGATCGGCATCAGCCGGGGCATGCGCGACATCCGATCCGGCTCACGCCGCCGCGGCCGCATGTCGGACGGCACCGCCGTGGCCGAGTACACCGGCCTGTGGGGCTGGGACGTGGTGCCGGGCGCCCGGGCCGCGGCGGGAGCCTGCTCCTGCGGCCGCCGTGACTGCCCGGCGCCGGGCGCGCATCCGCTGGACTTCGCGCCGGTGATCCCCGCCGGGGCGACGCTGGACGAGGTGACCGAGACCTGGGGCGAGTTCCCCGGCGCCTCGGTGATGCTGCCGGTGGGCCGGGCGTTCGACATCATCGAGGTGGCGGAACCCGCCGGCTGCCGCGCGCTGGCGCGGCTGGAGCGCATGGGCCTGCCCGTCGGCCCGGTCGCGGTGACCCCGGACGGCCGCGCCCACTTCTTCGTCGCCCCCGGCGCCGCCGCCGACCTGTCCGGCCTCCTCTACCGCATGGGCTGGGACGACCCGGCCGCCCTCGACCTGCACGGCCTCGGCGCCGGCGGGCACATCACGGCACCGCCCTCCGACCGCGGCGGTCTCGGCCCGGTGCGCTGGCTGCGCTCCCCCGCCCTGGACTCGGCATCCAGGCCACCGGAGGCCCGCCTGGTACTGGGCACGCTGGCGTATGTGGCGCACCGGTCACGGGCCTAGGACAGCGCCACACCTCGAAGCGCCCGACCCCGACTGCACCTCGGGGGCGGGCGCTTCCCTGCTGTATACGGACGTCAGGAGCCCACGCTCCGATGCTGTCCGCAGCTCACTCTCCGATAAGGGCGTCAACGAACGCCTCCGGCTCGAACGGCGCCAGGTCGTCCGCGCCCTCGCCGAGCCCGACCAGCTTGACCGGAACGCCCAGCTCGCGCTGGACCGCGACCACGATGCCGCCCTTGGCGGTGCCGTCCAGCTTGGTGAGGACGATGCCGGTGATGTCGACGACCTCGGCGAAGACCCTGGCCTGGACCAGGCCGTTCTGGCCGGTGGTGGCGTCGAGCACGAGCAGCACCTCGTCGACCGGGGCGTGCTTCTCCACGACCCGCTTGACCTTGCCGAGCTCGTCCATCAGGCCGGTCTTGGTGTGCAGACGGCCGGCGGTGTCGATGAGCACGACGTTCGCGCCCATCTCCTTGCCCTCCTTGACCGCGTCGAAGGCGACGGAGGCCGGGTCGCCGCCCTCCGGTCCGCGCACGGTGTAGGCCCCGACGCGCTCACCCCAGGTCTGGAGCTGGTCGGCGGCGGCGGCCCGGAAGGTGTCGGCGGCGCCGAGGACGACGCTCTGGCCGTCGGCCACCAGGACACGGGCGAGCTTGCCGGTGGTGGTGGTCTTGCCGGTGCCGTTGACGCCGACGACCAACACGATGCCCGGCTTGCGGTCCTCCGGCTCGGTCTTGACCGTGCGGTCCATGTCCCGGCCGACCAGCGTGATCAGTTCCTCACGCAGCAGGGTGCGCAGTTCCTCGGGGGTGCGGGTGCCGAGGACCTTCACACGCTCGCGCAGGCGCTCGACCAGTTCCTGGGTGGGCTGCACGCCGACGTCGGCGGTGAGCAGAGTGTCCTCGATCTCCTCCCAGGTGTCCTCGTCGAGGTGCTCGCGCGACAGCAGGGTCAGCAAGCCCTGACCGAGAGCGTTCTGCGAGCGGGAGAGCCGGGCCCGGAGCCGGACCAGGCGGCCGGCGGTGGGCTCCGGGATCTCGATCTCGGGAGCCTCGGTGGGCGGCTCCTCGACGACGACCGGAGCCGAGCCGTCCGGGAGATCCACCTCCTCTATCGTGCGCCGCGGTTCCTCCCGCGGCGTCTCGGCCTCGTCGCCGACGTGC
>NZ_DF968368.1:39502-42059 GCF_001270025.1 Streptomyces azureus
GCACGACCACGGCGATGACTACAGCAAGGATGACGATGTCCATAACGCGTCCAGTATCAGTCATGGGGCCCCGGGTCACGCTGCTCGCACCGCCCTCCCGGAACAAGGGCCGCCGGATCTGCACCCCCCTGGATGTCTGACGCACCGTCAGCTAACGTCCTCCGGACACCCGCCCGGTGAAGGGAGACGTCCCATGCCCGTCTCGGTCGTACGCTTCAACCTCGTCGCTCCCGGGGCCGCCCCCGCCGAGCTCGGCGCCCGTTACAGGGCGGCCCTGGAGATGGCCTCGTACGCCGACGACCGGGGCGTGACCACCGTGCAGACGGAGGAGCACCACGGGGCCGACAACAACTGGCTGCCGTCGCCGTTCGCCTTCGCAGGGGCGGTATTCGGCGCGACACGGCGTGTCGCGGTCACCGTCTCGGCGGTCATCGGCCCGCTGCACGACCCGCTGCGGCTCGCCGAGGAGATCGCCGTACTGGACCTGCTGAGCGGCGGCCGGCTGGTGACGGTCGCCGGGATCGGGTACCGGCCCGAGGAGTACGACCTGTTCGGCGTGGACTTCGCCCGGCGCGGGCGGCTCCAGGACGAGCTGCTGGAGACGCTGCTGAAGGCGTGGACGGGCGAGCCCTTCTCCTACCGGGGCCGCACGGTCCGCATCACCCCGCGCCCGTACACCGAGCCCCACCCGCTGCTCCTGGTCGGCGGCTCCTCCAAGGCCGCCGCCCGCCGGGCCGCCCGGCTCGGCCTGCCCTTCTTCCCCAGCGCGCATCTGCCGGAGCTGGAGGCGTACTACAAGGAACGGCTCGTCGAGTACGGCACCGAGGGCTGGGTGATGATGCCCGCCGCCGAGACACCGCTGCTGCATGTGGCCGAGGATCCGGACCGGGCCTGGACGGAGTACGGGGAGCACTTCCTGCACGAGGCGCGGACATACGCCTCCTGGCAGTCTGGCGGCGTGCGCTCGGCGGTGAAGTCGGCGGCGACGACGGTCGGGGATCTACGCGCGGAGGGCGTGTACCGGATCCTCACGCCGGAGCAGTGTGCGGGGCTGGAGCTGGACTCCTTCGTCCTGCATCCGCTGGCGGGCGGGATGCCGCTGGAGGAGGGGTGGCGGAGTCTGCATCTGTTCTGCGAGCAGGTGCTGCCGCGCCCGGGGAGCTGACGCTCACGGACATCCGGTGACCGGCGTTGCCACTCGGTGACCGGCTGCCCTCGATGAAGCGGCGCTCCTGCGTGACCGTCTCGACGCGATCGCCGACAGCACGCGGCGGCCGCGGAGGCTCGCGGAGCACCGGGAGGGGCCGGTGCGGCGGCTGCGGAACCTGGAAGTGGCCGCCCTGAACGCCCGTGATCGTGGGCGGCGCCGGTGACACAGGAGACCGTCGCCCCGGCTCGGGCAGTGGCCGAACCGGGGCGACGGCGGGTTACGGGGAGAGGGGCAGCGGGGACTTTGGCCCTTCTCCCCGAGTGTGCGGGACGGGCTCAGCCCATCTCCTCCAGGGCCTTGCCCTTCGTCTCCTTGACGAACTTCAGGACGAACGGGATGGAGAGCGCGGCGAACGCGGTGTAGATCACGTAGGTCGCGGACAGGTTCCAGTCGGCCAGCGACGGGAAGCTCGCGGTGATGGCCCAGTTGGCGATCCACTGCGCGGCGGCGGCCACGCCCAGGGCGGCGGCGCGGATCTTGTTGGGGAACATCTCGCCGAGGAAGACCCAGACGACCACACCCCACGACAGCGCGAAGAAGAGGACGAAGATGTGCGCGGCTATCAGGGCGATCCAGCCCTGGGTTGCGGGCAGCTTGCCGTCGACCAGGTGGTGCGAGAACGCCCAGGCCTCAAGCGCCAGGCCGACGACCATGCCGACCGAGCCGATGATCGCGAGCGGCCGGCGGCCGATGCGGTCGACGAAGATCATCGCGATGACGGTGCCGACGATGTTGATGATCGACGTGGTGAAGGAGTAGAAGAACGAGTCCGTGGGGTCGACGCCGACCGACTGCCACAGCGTCGAGGAGTAGTAGAACGCGACGTTGATGCCGACGAACTGCTGGAAGACCGACAGGCCGATGCCGATCCAGACGATCGGCTTGAAGAAGAAGCTGCCGCCGAGCAGGTCCTTGAAGCTGGACTTGTGCTCGCTCTTCATGGCGTGCTCGATCTCGGTGACACGGGCGTCCAGGTCCACGTCCTTGCCCTCGACCTCGGTGAGGATCTCCCGGGCGCGCTCGTGCTTGCCGACGGAGATGAGAAAGCGCGGGGACTCGGGGATGACGAAGGAGAGCAGCCCGTAGAGGACGGCCGGGATGACCATGACGCCGAGCATGACCTGCCAGGCCTCCAGGCCCATCAGCTTGCCGCGCTGGTCGCCGTCCGCGGCGTTCAGCACACCCCAGTTGACCAGCTGCGACACGGCGATGCCGATGACGATCGCGGCCTGCTGGAAGGAGCCGAGCCGGCCGCGGTAGGCGGGCGGGGCGACCTCGGCGATGTAGGCCGGGCCGATCACCGAGGCCATGCCGATGGCGAAGCCGCCGACGACGCGCCAGAAGGCG